>JBEKKG010000917.1:0-3341 GCA_050010835.1 Planctomycetota bacterium | reverse complement strand
GTCAAAGCCCTGCTGGCATCGGATGGCTATTTCCGGGTGTTCGGGATATCTCCCGCCATGGGCCGCACCTACGCACCGGCCGAGGATCTGCCGGGCGGGCCCAACGTGGCGGTGATCACCTGCGCCGCCGAGGCGCATCTGGAAGCCTTCGAGACCGTGGAGAACGTCGCTCGTGAGAAAGGAGAAATCCTCTCCTTCCAGAACGCTGCTGACACGGCGGTCCTCAACGCTGACGACCCGCACCTGGCCCTCTGGCGCGGGATGGCGAAGGGGAAAGTGCTGGCCTTCGGCTGCGGCCCGCAGGCGGACGTGCGCGCCAGGCAGTTGCGCGTTGGCCGCACAGGCTGTGCCGCCTTCCTGGCCTGCCACGGCGGTGACGCTGTGGCTTGTACGCTGAGCGTGCCCGGAATTCACCAGGCCCGCAACGCCTTGGCCGCTCTGGCCGCTGCTCTGGCCGTGGGCATGCCTCTGGAAAAGGCCGTGCTTGCGTTGAACGGATTCGAGGGCATGGCGGGCCGGTTCAGCGTCTCGACTGTGCGCGAGTTCACTCTGATTGATGACGCCTACAACGCCAGCCCCAGCAGCTTTGCCGCGGCCCTGGAGACGATGCTGGCTCTGCCCGCCGAGCGCCGGTACGTGATTGCGGGCGACATGCTGGAGTTGGGCGCACAGGCTGAAACGTTTCACCGCGAACTCGGCCGCCGCCTCGCAGCCTGCGGGCTGGCCGGACTGGTCACAGTGGGCGGACTGGCGCAGGCCACGGGCGAAGCCGCCGTCAGCCACGGCCTGCCGCGTGCGCTGTGGACGGCCTGTCCCACTCCGCAAACGGCTGCGCAGACGCTGCGTCCGCGCCTGCTCGCGGGCGACGCCGTGCTGGTCAAGGGTTCACACGGGGTGCATCTTGAGGAGTGCTGCGCGCTGCTGCAGGGATGATTCAAGAGCCTACTGCTCACAAGGTCATGCGCGCCGCTGTCGCCGCAAGCACTGGCAATTAAAGACAGCGGACGTATAAGACTATTGGCTGAGGTGAGGTGCTTATGATTACGATCGCTCTTGATACAGCGAAAGAAGAGCAGGACCTTGAGTTCCAGGCGGCGACTGAGGACAAGGAAGAGGCTTGGGCCGAGGCTTCAGTTGCCTTGAGCGCGGAAGTTTTCCCTGTGGAGAACTGGGCCCCTATTCTTGTGACATTCGCGATTTCCAGTACCCAGGCTGCCTGCTGAAATGCATGACTGCAATGATCTCTATGCACTCTGCCTTTGGTCTCTATACCAGCGCATAGGGGAAGCGCAGGACTCTGCACTGGCGAATGTCGTTTTCAATAACCGGATAGCGCAACGGGTTTTCCCGAACTCCTCGAATCGCCTTACGCACGGCTGCGGCAAAGCGCCTGCCAAACCCTGGCAGCCTGGCCTGGTAAAAGCGAGCGGACTCTAGGAGTTCTGACTGAGCCTCCGGATGTATGTCAACCGGCTTCATCCGGTAATCCTGCCAAGCTCCTGTAAGACCTTCTCTGCGGGAATCAATGTTACAGTTCCGTCATCAATCTCCCGGCAACGCCGCCGAATCTCATCCATCCATTCCGGGCTGACCTCTGCAGCTTCCTCGTAATCAAGGCTTTCCAGGAGCTTCTCGGCAAGGAATGCCCTAGATTCACGGGGGAGATGAAGTGCCTCTTGAACAACCTTTTCTGTGGCCTGTATCATATTGTTATCGTACCATGCCGGTATCCTAAGTCAATCCCTCACTCCGCCTTTACCCCATCGCCTCAAAAATCTTCAGCCCTTCCTCCAGCGTCTTGTCCGGCGCCGCATAGCTGATGCGGAAATGCGTGTCGCGCTCCGAAAATACGTGTCCCGGCACCAGCAGCATGCGCCGCGCAATGGCTTCTTCCACGAACGCCTGGCCGTTCTTATACTTTGCCGGCACTCGGGGGAAGAGATAGAACGCTCCGCCCGGCTCTTCGCATTCGTAGCCCGCGCGCCGCAGGCCCGCGACGAGGAAATCGCGCTTCTTCCGGTAGGCCGCCACGCTCGCGGACAGGTCCACGTCGAAAGCCTTGAGCGCGGCCTTCTGCGCGGTGCTGGGCGCGCAGACGAAGGTGAACTGCTGGAGTTTGGTCAGTTCCACGATCACGTCCTTCGGGCCCAGCGCCCAGCCCAGACGCCAGCCGGTCATGGCTGAAGTCTTCGACAAGCCGCCGACGCAGAGCGTGCCTTCCGGGTAATACGCGCCGATGCTGCGCCCAGCGGGGACTGACACCAATTTCCGGCTGTTTGGAAATTGGCTGTCTGTCCCCGCTGGGTAGATAAACATCTCGTAGACCTCATCGCTGATGACCATGAGGCCCTTGGCCCGCGCCAGAGCGGCCAGGTCCTGTTTCTCCTTGTCCGGCCACACGCCGCCGGTGGGATTGCCGGGCGACATGATGATTACGGCCTTGGTGCGCGGCGTAATGAGCCGCTCCACTTGCGCCGCCGTGGGCCGGAAATGCGGATAGGTGTCATAGAATACGGGAGTGCCGCCGCACATGGTGGTCAAGTGTTTGTAGCTCACAAAGAACGGGTCGGGGACCAGGACTTCGTCGCCTGGGTTCACCAGCGCCAAAAGCGCCAGCGTCAAACCGCCTGAGCCGCCGCTGGTGATCAGGCAGTCCTCGGGCCGCACGCCGTGAAGGTGCTGGTAGTGGTCGAGGACCAGCCGCCGCAGCTCGGGGTAGCCCACGCTCGGCGGGTAACGGTTGAAACCGGCCCGCATGGCGCTGATGGCGGCTTCCTTGAGCAGGTCCGGAACATCGAAATCGGGCTGGCCGATGGAAAGGTCTATGGCGTCCTTGAGAGTCGCCGCGAGATCGAAAATCTTGCGGATGCCGGAGGCCTCGATCATGGTGACACGCTGGGCGAGCAGGTTTCGGTAGTCCATGGACGCATTGTGGGCCGAAAAAACAAAAATCCTAATGAAGAATCGTCCATATCGTGCATTTTGCTCATATCGTCCATGTGGTTCTGCCGCGCCGTGTCTCTGCGGTGTATAGTCCAGATTAGGGGGATTCCACATGCGCCACTTGATCTGCGTTGTGCCGTTCCTGGCCTGTCTGCTGGCTGCCGCGGAGCGGCCTGCGGTACGGTTGTTGTACGATTTCGAGGACCCGGCTGAAGCCACTGAGCTGAGTGCCAGGGCGGAGAACGCCACCTTTGACATTGTCCAGGACAATGGCGTCACGCACGGCCGCACTTGTGCGCGCGCCGTCTTCGAGCAAGGCGTGGACTTTGCCGTATTCGAGCTGGGCCGGGACAAGATCAAGGATTGGGCCGGGTACGATTATGTGGCTTTCGACATCT
>JBEKKG010000916.1:0-3342 GCA_050010835.1 Planctomycetota bacterium | reverse complement strand
ACGCTCCTGGGAGGCATCGCTCATGATGGCAAGGCGCTTTATCTGGCCTTTGTGGCCACTGACGACACGCCGCATTTCGACGCCCAGACCAGCGCCGAGCTGTGGCGCTTTGACAGCATCGAGTTGTGGCTGGAAGAGGAGCAGTTCGGTTTGGGCTTCCTCAAGGACGGCACCCCGGCCTTGCACAAGTGGCGCCAGCACAACCGCGAAGGCAAGGACTGGGCCGCGGGCTACGCGCTGGCGCGGGAGAACGTCTGGGGCGCGAAGCTGGCTGATCTGGGCGCGCACCCGCTCGGCCGGCGCCTGGCGGCCATCACGGGCGTGCCCTTCGGCGGCAAGCCCGGCTATGCCTTCATGGCCCGGATATCGTTCGAGGAGATCAAACTCGTCGGCGGCATAGCGGGCCGCAAGGGCGGCGAGATTCTGCCGCTGGCCGGCGCCGGCGGCGAACTGGTGCGCATCGCCGTGGCCCTCAACTGCCTGTCGGCGTTCGGGCGCTGCCAGGACTACCAGATTGACTGGCCCGTCGGAAAGATGTTCGCGGACCCGACGCGGTCGTGTCCGTTTGTCCTTGGGAAATGAGAAAAGGACTCTTTGCCACAGAGGACACAGAGGACACAGAGAAAGGATTTTGGAAAAGCCTAAGTTCTGCCGTTCTCCGTGTGCTCTGTGTTCTCTGTGGCTTGTCGTTCGTCAGTCAGGCGCGCGCTTCCTCAGCCGAGACGCGCCGCTGGCCGGAGGGTTTGACAGGGGCCAGGTCAATCCTGGGGGCGGGTTCGCCGGCCTGGATCATGCGGCGGATCAAGCGTTCGCGCATGACTGCCGCGGTTTCCTGGTGCGATCTCAAGCCGATAAGATTGCGGAATTCGTAGGGATCGTACTCGAGATCGTAGAGGCAGTCCTCGACGTAATGGTCCGAGCCGGCGTCGCGCCACGGGTCTTTGTCGGGCGCGATGACTGAGTACTTCCAGCGGCGGGTCCGCACGGCGCGCCCGACCTGGTCTTCGCTGATCTGGACGAAGACTTCCTCGGGCCACGGGGCGGCCGCCGCGCCGCCGCGCAGGAGCGGCAGGAGAGAGCGGCCCTGCATCTCCGGGGGCACAGGCAGGCCGCAGGCGTCGAGCAGGGTGGGGGGCAGGTCAACCAGGCTGGCCAGTTGGCGCACCTGCCCGCCACCGTCGAAACATCCGCCGCTCAGCGCCGTGGGGATGCGGATGGAGCTTTCATGGCAAGAACGCTTGTACTCGCCGTTGCGGGTCTTGAAGTGGCAAGCGTGGTCGGAGGTGAAAAGGACGATAGTGTTCTCGCTCAAGCCCAGGCTGCGCAAGGCGTCGAGCAGCCTGCCGAGGGCTTCGTCCAGGCGTTTGCAGATGCCCCAGTAGCCGCCGAGGTGCTGGTGTGTCGAGCCGCCCAGCGCGGCCAGGTCCGGCGGGATCCAGCGGCCCGTGTAGCGCTCGCGGTAGCCCTCGGGCGGCGGGTAGTCGTCGAGGTGGTTCTGGAAATGCGGTTCGAGGAAAGAGAGGAAGAGGAAGAACGGGCGGCGCTGCGGCGCGTCAATGTAACGGATCGCGGCGTCCGTGAGCGCGTCCACCCGGTAGCCGGGCAGGCGCACAAGTTTGTTGTCGCTGTCGTACAGTTCGCAGCGGTAGGCGTCGGAAGTCATCTCCAGCACATTGGCGGCCAGCCAGTATTCGTAACCGCCGCGTTCTTCGGCGCTCACCGCGTCGCTGCGGTTGCCGCCCAGGTGCCACTTGCCGATGTAGCCGGTGCGGTAGCCCGCGGCGCTGAAATGGTGCGCGAGCGTTTTGAGCCGCGGGTCCAGGGGCACGGCGCTGTTGGTGACGACGCCCGCCCGCGTGGCGTAAAGGCCGGTCTGAAGACAGGCCCGCGCCGGCGCACACACGGGCTGGCAGGTGAAGGCGTGGTAGAGATGCGTGCCTTGCTGCGCCAGTCGGTCGAAGTTCGGAGTCAGTTCCAGCGGGTTGCCGTGGACCCCGGTGCTGTCGTGGCGTTGCTGGTCGGTGAAGAAAACGACGACGTTGGGCTGAGTGCTCATGAATCCCGCCTCCTTAGCCTGGACTACTAAACACAGAGGACGCAGAGGACACAGAGAAAAGAACAATGGAAACAACACTAAGTCCGTACCGAAAAACCTCCTCTGCGTTCCTCTGCGCCCTCTGTGTTGAGAAAACCGGGTCAGCGTGTTACCCGGAACAAGGCAAACATTCCCGGTTTGACGTTCTTGGGTTCGACGCCGAAGGCGTTGATCTGGCGGCCCGTGGCGTTGCCGCGCTTGCCGTTGGGCAAGGCACTGTCCTTGTTGGGGTTTATCTCCAACGTACGCAAGCTGCCCTTAGGGAAGCGGAACGACCCCGCGCGCCTGCCGAACTGGTCTATTTCGAACACGATCTTGATTTCGCAGTCTTCGCTCGCGGAATACTCGATCACGAACGGCGTGTCGGAGACCATAGTGAGCGCGGCGTTGCCTTTGAAGGTGATGTTCTGCGTGCAGTCGAGGTACGGAACCTTGCCCGCCGGCTGGCGCAGGCAGTCCTTGCCGTCCTTCCAGGTCATTTTTTCTTGCAGCCCGTCCGGCCCGTAGATGACTGTGCCTTTGGCTGCGGCGAGCGCCCCCGCGGCCGGAAGATTAGCCTCGAAGTTGGCACGGCGGGCGGCAGCTTCAGTTTCGCGCTTCTCCTGGTTGGCCTTGGCCGCGGCATCGGTTGTGGCCAGGAACTTGTCGCGCTCTTTGGCGGCCCGCTCAGCCTGTTCCGGCAGGAGGTCCTGAATACGATGCGGGTTGAACAGTTGGCGCACAGCGTTCGCGTCTCCGGCCTGGGCCTTGGGCTCGGCGTTCTTGAGCAGTTCGTTGAGCGCGGCCTGGGAACCGGACTGGCATTCGGCGCGCAGGGAGACGAGTTTGGCGCGGCCGGCATCATCTTTGGGCAGTTGCTTGTCCAGGGCTTCCAGACGTTCCTGGGCCTTGGCAAAGTTTTTGTAACGCAGGTAGTCTTCAGCCAAAGCAAAGACTTCAGGCTGGGCGCCGGCAGGCTTCTCGGTCTTGGTTTTTGGGCTCTCCGCCTGGCCTTGGCCGCTTCCAGTTGCCAATTGCGAAGTTCCGGCGGGCGATTGCGGGGTTGCGAAAGGGGCGCCCACGGTGGGCTTGGGGGCTGCCGCCGGCGTGCTTGCAGCGGTGCTTGGCGGCGGCCCAGGTGTTGAGGACCGGGGGATGAGAAACAGGGCGCCCAGCAAACAGACCGCCGCGGACCCAAGGCCAATCAGGGCCAGCTTGGCGCGGCTGAGTTTGGCTGGTGGCGCTTCGGGGGACGCCACGCCGGCCTT
>JBEKKG010000915.1:0-3888 GCA_050010835.1 Planctomycetota bacterium | reverse complement strand
CCTTACTTGGCTGAGGAAGCTTGATGAATCTTCGCGCCGTTCAAGGAAATGAACTGTCAACAAGGCGGAGCGCACAGAGGATGGCTGAGTTTATGCTTTTCAAGAACCTGAACCATCGGATGCTCTCTCTGCGTCTCTGTGGTGATATATATAGGCGATGTCAACTTCATAAACTCGCGGGCTCACAACGGGATACTAAAGGACGAATAGCGGGCAAATCACGGACAAATGACGGGGTTTTGACGGGCTTTGGGCGGACTGCCGGGCGTTCCAATGGTGCGGCACTTGAAGCCACTTCCTTGGCAAAGCTCTTCGGACGCTACGCAAAAGGTCTGCAAACTCCGTGCAGAAACCGATCAATCATGCGACAAAACGTTTCAGAAGTTGACTGCTTTCCGTACTGGTATGTCTCTCATAACGTTATGGGCATAGGGCTCTTACAGCAATCCGACATGCTCGATACCAAGGGGAAGCGGCACGCGCACCTCAAAGACGGCGCTGTAGCGCAAGTCGGCAACTTGCGCCACAGACTCACTAAGGGGGCGCCACAGACTCACTAAGGGGCCAGGCTGGGGTGGCCTCAACTCGCTCAAGGAACTGCAAGCAGCCGAGCAGTCCCTCCACTCGAAGCCAATGTGCCAATGCAACCAAACTGATACAGGCCCGCTTTTCTCTGTGACCTCTGTGTGCTCTGTGGTAGAAGTCGTTGCAGTACTTCATTGCGGCCCTTGGGGATGGCTCTGATGGCAAACCGCCTTGCTCACGGCCTCTGGCCCAGTCCCGTCACACCCAGGCTCATTGGCCAGGGCTTGCGCCTTAACGACCCTCTCTGGGACAGCGATGGCCAGACACTGGTCTGGCTGGAAGGCCGCTCCGACCGCGGCGTGCTGGTCGCCTGGCAACTCGGCAGAGACGGCGCACGCGACCTGACGAGCGAGCTGTCTGTCCGCGCCAAGGTGGGTTACGGCGGCGGCGACTTCGGCTTGGGCGGGGGCCGCGTCGTCTTCTCCTGCGCAGGGCGGCTGTATGCGCTGCCGCTCAAAGGCGGTACGGCACAGGCAATCACCCCGGCCTGCGGTGAAGTTGCGGCGCCTGCCATCTCGCCGGACGGGAAGCTGGTCCTCTATGTCTTCGCCTACGAACGCAAGGACGGGCTGGCCCTGGTGGACCTGGAAGGCCGCTGCTGGCCGCGCAAGGTGGCTGAAGGGCGGGACTTCTATATGCAGCCGCGCTGGAGCCCCGATGGCCAGATGGCCGCCTGGGTGGCGTGGGACCACCCGCGGATGCCCTGGGACGGCAGCCGCCTCTTCGTCGCCGACCTGCGCAGCGAGACAGGCGGATTGCCCTGTTTCGTCAACGAGCGCGCTTTGGCAGGCGCGGAGAATGTGGCAGTGTTCCAACCGGAGTTCTCGCCCGGCGGCCGGCACATTGCCTGGCTGGCGGACGAAGGCGGCTGGCACAATCTCTATGTTCATGATTTCCGCACTGGCGCCACGCGCCGTCTGACTGACGAGCACGAGGCCCAACTGGGCTGTCCCGCCTGGGCGCAGGGACTGCGCACCTGGGGCTGGAGCCACGACGGCGCGAAGCTCTACGCTGTGCGCTGTCTGCGCGGTGTTTGCAGCCTGTGGGCTTATGCCTTGGCCGGCGGGCAGGCCGCTCCGGTCAGAGTGCTCGAGGAGTACACGGATTTGCAGCAGCCGGCGCTCAATCCCCGGCGCGGCCTGCTGGCGGTGCTGGCTTCTTCGGGCCGGCAGCCGCCAAGGTTGCTGGTGAGCAGCCTGGATGACGCCGGTGACACCATCATCGTCAGGCGTGCGGTCAGCGAGTCAGTGCCGGCAGAGGCGTTTTCCCAGCCCCAGCCGGTCACTTGGGCCGGCAAGGATGGCGTGTCCATTCACGGTTTGCTCTATACGCCACTGGCCCCGGCAGAGCAGCCGCTTCGCAGCACCGGGGCGGCGGCGAAATGTACCGCGGGCGTCCCGCCCGCTTGTGGCGCCACGCAGGGACGCCAGGCCGAAGGCGGGCGGGACGCCCGCGGTACGCTCTGCGGCTCGCATTTGCTGCCGTGCAGCGCCGGGGCAGGGGCCGGCTTGCCGCCGGCCATCATCCGCGTACACGGCGGGCCGACGGCGCAGGCGCGCGCGGCGTTCAGTCCCGACATTCAGTTCTTTGTCACGCGCGGCTACCTGCTGCTGGACGTGAACTACCGCGGCAGCACCGGCTACGGGCGCGCCTACATGGAAGCGCTGCGCGGCCAGTGGGGCGTGTCCGACGTGGAAGATGCGCTCAGCGGCGCACGGTATCTGACCGGGCAGAAGCTGGCCGACCCGGCCAAGCTGGTGCTCATGGGCGGCAGCGCGGGCGGCTACACCGTGCTGCGGGCGCTGGTCACGCAACCGCGCTTCTTCAAGGCGGCGGTATGTCTTTATGGGGTCTCCAACCTGTTCACGCTGGCCGCGGACACGCACAAGTTCGAGGAACGGTATCTCGATTCGCTCCTCGGGCCGCTGCCGGAGGCGGCAGCCATCTACCGTGAACGCTCCCCCATCTTCCACGCCGACAAGATCGTGGACCCGCTGGTCATTTTCCAGGGCGAGACCGACGAAGTGGTCCCGCGGGCGCAATCCGACGCCATAGTCGAGTCGCTCCGGCGCCGCGGCGTGCCGCATCAGTATCATGTGTATCCGGGAGAAGGCCACGGCTGGCGCAAGGCGGAAACGGTCGAGGCCTTTTACGTGGCCGTGGAGAAGTTTCTGCGGCAGTTCGTGCTGTTTGCGTGAAGGTTAGGGCGAAGGGAGCGGTGTTGTGGGGCCAATAGGGAACGGGGCAGCTAGGGGGAAATTCAGGTTTTCCCTCATGTCTTTGATCCTTGCAACCTGGGCCATGGGTGCAGGACTCGGGGTGATGATTATCCAGGCCAGGGAATGGGCAAGACGGAGTAGCTTGGCGTATATAACGCGGGACGTTCTCGATCAGATTACTAGCACCCTGGTAATTTATAGCAATCATCCTCCGACAAAGGAAGTGTCAGATCCACCCGAATGGAAGTTCCCAGCCGCACTGGCTGAGTTCACAGGTCCTGGATACACAGGCACTGACGCGCCAGCCGAGCTTTATACGGCCCCACGATTCGCCGAGTATGACGTAGGTTTCTGCACTATCGCTGGCCTTTCAACCAAGGATGTTGGAAAAATCTGGCTATATGAGAATGTGCCACCTGAAGCAACAGGGCTTGAGCGATTCGTCCTACGAATAGGTACAGTTGCGCAAGATCCGTTAAATGGCCACCTTGTCGAGACGGTGTTGATGCCTGATGCCGATTTCAGGCGGGCTTTGGCCGAAACACTTGCGCTTCCCGGCACTAAGGTCGTTGAGAATGATCGGCGGAAAGATGGGCATGGATGGCTGCCCGGTGTGATGGAGATTCGCGGGAATAAGCTCCTGTGGCTTGGCCCCCCTCATAGAGGCCCACATGATCTGGCTGGCAGGTATTGTAGAGAGCCATATGAATTTGGGACATGGAAGCGTGATGTCGCGCCTCTTTACTGCCTTGGCGGCATCTCGATTTTGTGTTTCCTGGCGCTCATTTGGCGTTCTCCGGTCGGTCGCCGCCTCGGGGCGCTTGTCCACCGGGTTACGAGGTGAGTAACTCAGGAAAAGGATGCAATGAAACTAGGAACAGGGGCTAGAGGTCAGTGATCCGTGATCAGCAGATTCTGATGTCCGCGCTTAGAACCTGCCCGGAGATCGCGGGATTCTCGATGACATCGCAGACGAACTTTGCCAGGCAGGACGCGCCGTCAACGGGGGCCTTCAGTACGCGTTGGGCTTGCACTGCGGCAGCAAACTCCGGCGAGGCCGTCCGCCCCATGCCGGACTCGGGCA
>JBEKKG010000914.1:0-3347 GCA_050010835.1 Planctomycetota bacterium | reverse complement strand
GCCGGTCAACGCCACGGCGCCAATGGGCAGCACGTAGCCTCTGCTGCGGCCACAGCGTTCGGCCTGAAATGTCCCTACCATGGGCGCCGTGCCCTCTGAGTTGATGCCAGCAGCCGTGTACGTAGGCGACGGCAGAATTATGCCCTGCAAAGGCTGCGGAGCCTGCAAGCGCGTCCTGAAAGCGCCTGGCTGTGCGGGCGAAGATACAGCCAACGACATCTTCGCCCAGATGCTGCTGTGTGACATTGTCGTTCTGGCTTCGCCGCTCTACTGCTGGGGAATCACCTCCCAGCTCAAGGCCCTGATTGACCGCTCCTATTGCATGCTGAAAGACGATCCGAAAGATAACTCGCTGCTGGCCGGACTGCGCCTGGCGCTGGTCCTGACCGGCGGCGGCCCCATCGAGGAAAACCTGGACTTGGCCGTGCCGCCGTACCGCGCGTTCGCGGAGTACTTCCAGTGCCGGGATGCGGGCACGCTGCTGGTGCCCTCATGCAGTGAACCCGCCAAAATGGGGCCGGAGATCGAGAAACAGGCCCGTCAATTCGCGCGCAAGGTGGTGACCAACCATTCGCGTGCACCGCTCTAGGCATTAGGCATTAGGCTTCAAGCCTCAAGCTCCAACCCTAATGCCTAAAGCCTAATGCCTATCTGTGGTCTCCGCGTGCACCCAAAGCGCATAATCCGGATTGGCTTCCCGCACCGGTAAGGCGAGGAACTCCGGCACCTCGTAGCTGTGCAATTCCTTGAGGCGCTGGAGCAGCTTCGGGACGCGCCGCGGCGCCGTCTTGAAAACGATCAGCGTTTCGGGATCGCGGTTGAGCTTGCCTGCCCACCAGTAAAACGACGTGACGCCGGGCAACAGGTTGGCGCAGGCAGCGAGGCGCTCCTCCACCAGCGTGCGCGCAAGGCGCTCCGCCTCCTTTGCCGGCGCCGTAACCAGGATGGCCCGGACAGGCGGAGAGCTTTTCTTTTTTGTGTTCTGCATGAGTGCTGTTATACAACTTCTCATGGAAAACGACACGGTGCAACACCAGGTTTTGCGGACACTCATCCAGGCCTTGTCCGCGGCCACGGGATTGGCGGCGGAAACGGTGGCGGGCCAGGTCAGCCGGCCGCCCCGGGCCGAGCTGGGCGATTACGCTTTCCCCTGTTTCGCCTACGCCAAGGCGAACAAGCTTGCTCCGGCGGCGGCCGCCGCGCGCCTGGCCGAACAGCTCCGGGCCGCGCCGGCACTCGCTCCGCTGCTCGGGTCCGCTGAGGCCGCCGGCGCTTTCCTGAACGTGCGTTTCAAGCCGGGACTGTTGTGCGCCTCCATCCTGCGCTGCATCGCGGACTGCGGCGCCGGCTACGGCACGGGCCGCGAGGGCGCCGGGAAAACCATCGTCATAGATTACTCCGGCCCCAACATCGCCAAGCCCTTTCACGTCGGGCACTTGATGAGCACCGTTTTGGGCGCGTCGCTGGTGCGTATTTTCCGCGCGCTGGGGTACACAGTCGTGGGCGTCAACCACCTCGGCGACTGGGGCGTACAGTGCGGCTACCAGTTCCTGGCCTGGCAGCTCGCGGACCCCGCCGAGCGGGAAAAAGAACTGGCTGCGCGCGGCCTGGATTACCTCTGCGATCTGTACGTGGACATCAATTCCGCAGCGCGCGAAGCCCTCGTGCTCGAAGCCGAACTCGCCAACAAGGAAGTCTTAACCGACCCCGAGGAGCGCGCACGGATCAAGGCGCGGATCGAAGCCATCAAGCCGGAGGCCGACGCGCGCGAGGCCCGCGCACGGGCGCTCTTCAAGCAGATGGAAGATGGCGACCCGGACTTGCGCAAGCTCTGGGAACGCTTCCGCCGTGAGACGCTGGCCTATCTGCAAAAATCCTACGACCGGCTGGGTGTGAAGTTCGACTCCGACGCGGGCGAAGGCTTCTACGAACCTCAGCTCAAGCCCCTGCTGGCGGACTTGCAGGCTTCCGGCGTGGCCGTGGAAAGCGAAGGCGCGCTCGTGATCCCCATGCAGGACGGACCCCTGCCGCCGGGCAGGGAGCCCAAGCCGCCTTTCATCCTGCGCAAGAGCGACGAGGCGACCATCTACGGCACGCGCGACCTGGCCGCGGCGCTCTACCGCAAGAAAACATACGATTTCCACAAGAACATTTACGTCGTGGACGTGCGGCAGACCGGCCATTTCCAGATGCTCTTCAAAGCGCTGGCGAAGATGGGCCACGCCTGGCACAAGGACTGCGTCCATGTTTCCTTCGGCATTATGCAAATCAAGGAAGGCGACACCGTCCTGCCCATGACCACGCGCGGCGGGCGGATGATTCCCCTGAACGAACTGCTCGACCGCATGGTCGCGATCGTGCTCGGCATCGTGCTGGAGAAGAACCCGGGCCTGGCGTCTGAGAAGGCTGGGCGCGTCGCCGAGGCCGTGGGCGTGGGCGCGATCATCTACTGGGTCCAGGCGCGCCGCCGCACCAGCAATTTCGTCTTCGACTGGAAGCAGGCCACCGATCCCAACGGCGACACCGGCCCGTATTTGCAGTACACTCACGCCCGCGCGTGCAGCATCCTGCGCAAGTCGCAGGCGCAGCCGGAGAGTTGGCGCGGCGCGGACCTGGCGCTGCTGGTGGAAGCGGAAGAGCTGGCCGGTGTCAAGGTGCTGGAGGACTTCCCGCGCGTGGTGCGGCAGGCGGCGGAGAGCTGCGAGCCTTCGCTGGTGGCCAGCTATCTCCTGGAGCTGGCCAGCGCGTTCGGCAACTTCCTGAACAAGCACCGCGTCTTGGAATCGCCGCCCGAACTGCGGCGTGCGCGCCTGGCGCTGGTGGACGCCGTGCGGCACGTGCTCGCCACAGGCCTGGGGCTGCTCGGCGTCGTCGCGCCCGGTGAAATGTGAAAAATGTCCTTGGCTGTTTGCGCCCAAGCCTTAAATGCTGGTAAGCGTGCAGTCCGAGCCGCGCGCGTAAGCAAGTCCCGAGGCTTCGGGACTCCCTCACGGTCGCGGCTCGGACTGAACGGTTGCGTTGAGGAAGAGGGGGCACAAGAATTCCGGAGTTCATGAACAGCGAGGAAAACGCCCTACAGTTACCCGGCAGCGGACGGAAGCCCCCCGGCGCCAACGGCAAAAGCAGCGGCGTGGTCAAGGATTACATCGCTGTTGCGCGCGGCTCCGACCTGGTCGTGTTCCGCGTGGTTGGGCAAGGCACGATGCTCACCGCGCCGGCGCTCGCCGAATTCGCCGAACAGCAGCGCCAGGCGGGCTTCAGGCGCTTCGTCTTCGACCTGGAGCGCTGCAAGGGGCTGGACAGCACCTTCATGGGCACGATGGTGGGCCTGCATCTGTCCTTGAAAG
>JBEKKG010000913.1:0-3347 GCA_050010835.1 Planctomycetota bacterium | reverse complement strand
GAACGCCGTGGAGAAGGGGCCGTGGTTCGTTACCGAAGACCCGTTGGCCGACTCGAACCTCTCGCCGACTGAACTATCAAACCTCGGGACCCTGTGTGGTTACGGCATAACGCTGGGCAGCGGCTGGGGAGTGCTGGCCAACGCGAACGACCCGGACGACCTGCATTATGAGTACTACATGTCGTTCGCGATCAAGGCTCTGCTTTGGGCCGCGGGCAAAGAACCCAGCCTGCAATTCAAGGACTTCCCCGCGGTGCTGGCCGCCAACCATGACGCCAAAACTTCCGGCGAACTGGCCTTCGGGACCGCCGGCACAGCGGGCCACACGTTCAGTCTGAGCATTCGTTCGCCCGAGAAGCTGTACACTCTCCCGGCGGTGCCGCTGGCCCAGCCGGGTCTCCAGCAAGGCGCGGCCGTCTTGAGGCCGTTGCACACAGCCACGGCCGCAGCCCAAGCGGACGGCAAGGTGCAGTTCGCGCTGCCTCCGCTGCCGCAGGGCACGTATTTCCTCGATGTTGAGGCCCAACTGGACGGCAAGAAGGCCAACTGGGCCACGGCCTGCCTGGCTGTCGCGGCCAATCCGGACATCGCCGAGCTGACTCTGGCCGCGCCCTGGATTGACGTGGCGGACGGCCACGCCGCCACGGTGCAGGCCGCGGTGCTGCTTAGCGCCGAGGCGCCGGCGGGCGCCCAGGTCCGCTTCGCTCTGCTCGACAACTACGACCGCCTGCTCCAGCAGACGGCAGTCGAGGTGCCCCAAGGCGCTCTCAAGGCCGAAGGCGTCTTTCAGGTCCGCACTTTCGGGACGGCGCTGGGCAGAGTGCGCGCGGAGCTGCGCGTTGGCGAGGACTTGCTGGCCATCCGCGTGGCCCGCTTCAGCACCGTCCGCCGGGACTGGGACAAGTTCTTCCTGTTCGGCTGGTCGAGCATTTCAGCCTCGAACCATGCCACGAACATCTACGCGCGCGTGCTGGCCGGCCTGGGGCTGGATGCGCAGCGGGGCATGATCGGCAGCCTGGATACGTTGGAGCTTATAGACACCGTGGCGCTACCCGGCTACTCCGGCATGTCGCGCAGCGGCACGGACCTCAACCCGGAAGGCCTGCGGAAGGCCAGGGAGAGCAACCTGAAGGTGGTGCGCGCCGCGGCGCCGTTCGATCCGGTCGCCTACTACACCGGCGATGAGATTGACTACCACGGCGGCGACGAATTCCCCAGCCGCATCGCGGACCTGCGTGAGGCGCTGAAGAAAACCTACGGGACCATCGCCGCCTTGAACCGGCAGTGGGAGACAACTTACGCTTCTTTCGACGATGTGTACCCGCTCACCACCGCCACCACCATCAAGGACGAGGATAAGGGCAAGCTGGTCTCCGAGAAGGAGTACCTGGAGAGCGCCAAGGCCTCCCGCAACTACAGCCGCTGGATGGACCAGTGGCTGAACAACTACCGCGTCTTCAACGACTCCAACCGCAGCGCCCACCAGATCATCAAGGAATGCGATCCGCACGCGCGCGTGGGCGTGGATTGCCCGATGTGGCAGTTCGCGCGCTGCGGCCACGATTGGTACGCGCACATGCAGGAATTCGAGATGTTCGCGCCTTATGGCCGCGAAGGCGAAACCCAGCCCTACGAGGAGGCGCGCTCCTTCGCGCGCCCGAATTCCTTCCTCGGGCTCGAATATGGCGGCTATTTGTATAACGCCTTCGCCCGCCGTGAGCAGCTCACCGACGTGGAATGGCACCGCTGGCGGCTGTGGCATGGGCTGCTGCGCGGCTTCACCAGCATCTGGTGGTACAATCTGGGGCCGGGCGCCTCGGAAGGCAACCTCAGCCCCGGCTTCGTGCCCTACCCCACCCTGGCGGAAGCCTGCGCCGAAATCGCCAGGTTCCGGCAGGGCTATTACACGCTCTTCTCACGCTTGCGGCGTGACTACGGCCCGCTGGCGATCCGCTGCTCCATCCCCAGCCGGCTGGCCACGCACATGTTCCCGGATTTTGGCGACGAACAGGCCTTCAACGACCATTTCCTCATGCAGCTTCTCCGCAACGAGGCCGGCCAAGCCTACACTTTTGTTGCCGGCGAGCAGATCGCTGCCGGCGCACTGAAGGACTACAAAGTCCTGCTCCTGAGTACGGCGACGGCCATCGGCGAGACTGAGGCAGCGGCATTGAAACAATTCCTCGAAGGCGGCGGCCTCATCATTAGCGACTGCCGCCCGGGGCTGACGGACGAGCACGGCCGCTGGGACAGCAAAGGCGCCGTGGCGTCTCTGTTCGGATTGGCGTGGAAGAAGGAACTGGGCCGCAAAATGGCAACCGGTGAAGCGAGCGGCCAGTACAGGGGCGTGCCGTTCCAGAACAAGCCCTTTAGGTTTCCCACCGATCCGGCAGTGGAACTGCACGGCGCGAAGGCGGCCCTCGAACTGGAAGGCGTCCCGCTGGTCACCGCGCATGACGTTGGCAAGGGCACGGCGGTCTGTTTGAACATTCCGTTCAACTTCTACCGCGGCTATCCGACGCCCGACCACTTGTACTTGTACCTGGGCGAACCGGACCACAACCGCATGGTCGGGAACGTCCTCAAGGCCATTCTGAAGGCCCACAAAATCGAGCGGGTCGTGCCGGTGGATGTGCCGGACGCCGAGTGGCTGTGGGGATTGGATGTTTCCTGCCACCGGGACGGCGAGGCCCAGTACGTCGCCTTGACCAAGAAGCGCCGCGCGCTGGACGAACCGGACGCCGCCGCCGTGGTGCACGCCCCCAAACCGGGCCACGTCTACGACATGCTGGCCGGCAAGTATCTTGGCGAGCAGAAAGACTGGCGCGTGCCGCTGCGGCCGGCGGATGTGCAGGTCTTCAGCGTGCTGCCGTACGCCGTGCAGGGCCTGCACGCCGCCCTGGAGGCGGACGCGGCCGCGCGCGGGGCGGCCATCCGCGGGAGTGTCGCCGTGGACACCGGCGGAGCCAAGCCCGCGCGCCACGTGATCCACCTGGAGGTCGTGCGCCCCGATGGCCAGGCCGCCCGCTATCTGTCTGTCAACCTGGAGACTGCGGCCGGGACGGCGAAGTTCGCGGTCCCGCTGGCCCTCAATGAGGCGCCCGGCGAATACCAGCTTCGCTTCACCGACGTGGCAACCGGGACGGCGATGACGGCGCGCGTGGTGGTGAAGTAGGCTGCAGGGCGGTTTGCCAAATCGCCCCAGCGGAAAATGTTGAGGGACAGAGCAGCGCTTGGTGCCACCAGCCGCGGATTCTTGGGGATTCCGGGGACACTATACGTGATTGTTGGGAGAGGGGTTGGTGTGAGCGCATTGGCGCTGCTGGCGCTGGCCGGCGGCGGGCTGT
>JBEKKG010000912.1:0-3348 GCA_050010835.1 Planctomycetota bacterium | reverse complement strand
AGGCCGCGATGACGGCGGCGACTTGGTCGGCTTCGGCGTCGAAATTGCCCACCACGCCCTTCCCGCAGATCTCGGGGTACTTGGGCGTGAAGGTGCTGTCGAAAGTCAGGACGTTGTAAGCGTATTGGTTATACCAATAGGGGTACAGACAGCCCCAGGGTCCTTCAACCTTGCCGTCTCCGCCCAGGAGCACCACCACCAGCGGCGCGCGGTTGCTCTGCAACACCGAGTAAACCTGCACTTCCTTGCGGAAACCGGGGACCTTCAGGCCAAACTTCTTCTGCTGCTTGATTTTCAGGTCCGGAAACATGTTCATGGCCGTGACGGTGGAGTAAAGCCCGTCCTGGTACGGATGGTGATACTTGGGCAGGCCGTCCGGCCCGCGCTCCACGGCCGGGGGCCGTCCATTGCCCTCGCTACCACTCTCCACAGCCCTCAGCTCACCCCACAGGGCGGCCAGCAGCAGCAGGCCCACAAGGCCCGCCCAGTAACAACGCACACGCGATAACAAGGCAGTATCCTCCTGCTCAACAGAGTGCCAAGGGGCCTACGCTAAACGTTCTGCCGCGCCTGGCAATTACCGATTTTGAAATTTACACACCGTGGGCCATAAAGTAATGTCCTGGTAACCGTTCAGTCCGAGCCGCGACCGTGAGGGAGCGGATACTGCCGCTTGCTTGCGCGCGCGGCTCGGAGACTGAACTGCGAGGAGGACTGAAACATGGCGGAGAAGCTCGCTATCAAGGGAGGGCCGAGAACCATCCCTGAGGGCACCATCAAGAAGTGGCCGCCCATTGACGACACAGACCGGAAGATGGTCCTGGCGTCGCTGGAGGGCGGGCAGCATGCCTGCGGGCCGAATTGCGGCGCGCTGGAAAAGGAGTTCAGCGCCTGGAACGGCAATAAGCTGGCCATCACCACCAACTCCGGCACCGCGGCGCTGCACATGAGTATCGTGGCCTGCGGCTGCGGCACCGGGGACGAGATCCTCGTGCCGGCCTACTCCTGGTCGTCGTCGGCCACCTGCATCCTGCACCACAGTTGCATCCCCGTGTTCGTGGACATTGATTGGAACACGATAAACATTGACGTGGAGCGCATCGAAGCGGCCATCACGCCCAATACCAAGGCCATCATCGTGGTGCATCTGCACGGCTTGCCCGTGGCCATGGATCGCGTGCTGGAGATTGCGCGCCGCCGCAACCTGAAGGTGATCGAAGATTGCTGCCAGGCCCACGGCGCCGTCTACAAACGGAAGAAGGTGGGCACTTGGGGCGATTGCGCCGCCTTCAGCTTCAACCAGAACAAGTGCCTCTGTTCCGGGGAAGGCGGCATGTTCGTCACCGACGACCCCGCCATGCACGCGGCGGCGCTCCAGCTCTGGTCCTTCGGCGAAACCCGCAAGCCCAGCGAGCAGCGCGACTACCACGCCTACGCGCTGGGCTGGATGTACCGCAACAACGACCTGACGGCCGCCTTTGGCCGCGCGCAACTGGCCAAGCTGGACCGCTACCTGGCCCGGCAACGCGAGAACGCGGCGGCGCTGACCGCGGGTCTGCGCGGCATCCCGGGCCTGATTCTGCCGCTGGAGCCGGCTGACTGTGTCCACAATTGGTACAACTACACGGTCCGCTTCGACATGCAGGCGCTCGGCCACACCAGCGACGCGAGCGACTTTCGCTTCAAGATCATGAAAGCCCTCCAGGCCGAGGGCGTGGATACCAGCGTGTGGCAGTCGTGGATCCTGCCGGCCATGACCGTTTTCCAGGCCAAGAACGGTTTTGGCAAAGGCCACCCCTGGAGCGCCCCCAACGCGCGTCCCGTGGACTACGCGCTGCACCAGTACCCCAATGCGCAGAAGCACAGCGACACGCATACCGGCATGACCACGCCGCTGCGCGCGCCCAATGGGCCGGACGTGGCTGCACTGGTGGCCAAGGCGTTCCGCAAGGTCATTGAGAACGTGGAACAACTCTAGAACGGTAGGACAGGCTTTCCAGCCTGTCCGGACAGACTGGAAAGGCTGTCCTACCGCCACCAGGAGGTCTTAATCATGCAAGCTGGCTTCGCAGAAACTGACATCACTCCGCCTTTGGGCACGCGGAAGATCGGCTGGCTCAAGCTCATCATTGGCGACCAGGTATGCGACCCGCTGTTCGCGCGCGCGGCCGTCTTCGAGAGCGGCGGCGCCGGCCTCGCTTTCATTCAGCTCGACACGCTCTGCATCCGCTGGACGGACACGACCGCCATCCGAAAGAGGATCGAGTCGCAATATGGCTTCCCGGGGAACGCCATCATGGTCGCGGCCACGCACAACCACGCCGGGCCTGCGATCGCCACGGTTGGCGACGTGCCGCGTGACGTGGCTTATGTGGAGAGCATGCTGTCGAAGATTGTCGCTGTGTTCGGTGCCGCGCTGGCCAACAAGCAGGAGTGCGCCATCGGTGTGGGCCGGACCACGGACTTCAAGGTGGCACACAATCGCCGCATGGTAACGCGCAGCGGCCTGGTGCGCACCCACGGGCGCTTCAGCGATGAGGATTCGCTGTTCCTGGAAGGCCCCATTGACCCGGAGGTCAACATCCTGGCCGCGCGGAACACGAGCGGCGCACTGCTGGGCGCAATTGTGAACTACGCCTGCCATCCGACGCATCGCGGCGGCGACACGACGTTCTCGGCCGGTTTCCCCGGAGCGCTCAGCCGCAATATGAAGCAGCGCGGCTGCCCCGTCACATTATTCCTGAATGGCGCCCAGGGCAACGTGCACACATCGGCTCCGGAGAACGACGGCGCCGACGTGCCGCTTGAGGAAGCCGGAGCGCTGCTGGCCGCGGACGCCTGGCGTGTGATTCCGAGCCTGAAGTGGCGCAACGACGTGCGCCTTGCCTGCGCCCGGCGGACGATCAAGCTGCCGTTCCGCAAGCTCGCGCAAGACCAGCTCAAGGGCACGGCCAAGGGCGCGCAACGGTTCATTGATCCGGCGATCTACGAACGCGGGATGGCGGAGGCTGTGGCCAAAATCAAAGCGCTCGGCAAGCAGCCCGCCGAAGTGCAGGTCTTCTTCCTGGACGAATACGCCTTCGTTTCGATCCCCGCGGAGATGTTCGTGCAACTGGGGCTGAAGCTGAAGGAGCAGGCCCATCCCACGCGCGTCTGGGTGATCGGCCTGGCCAACGGCATGGTGGGCTACGTGCCGCACAAGGAAGCCTTTGCGAGCGGCGGCTACGAGACCACGTTCTTCGAGCAGCAGGCTGGCGCCGGAGGCGGGGGACCTGTTGATCGGGTGTGGGCTCAACATTATAAGGAAAATTCGAAACTCGAAATCCGAAATTCTAAGGAAAAGATCTT
>JBEKKG010000911.1:0-3353 GCA_050010835.1 Planctomycetota bacterium | reverse complement strand
CTGTTGCTTGCGCACTACCAGCCCAAGCTCGATGGCAAGCCCATTGAACTGGCGATCACGGCACAGACGTTCAACCGCTGGGCCAGCGGGACGCGGCCGAACTGGGCCACTGAGGAAGGGCAGATCAGTGCGGCGAAGACGGCCCGCGAATTGGGCTGCGACACGCACTGGTTCGACGCCGGCTGGTTTGAGGGCAACTTCCCCAACGGCGTTGGCAACTGGTTCCCGAAGCCCAAAGAGTTCCCGCGGGGACTCGCGCCCGTGGGCCAGGCGTGCGAGGAACTGGGCCTCAAGTTCCTGGTTTGGTACGAGCCGGAGCGCGTGGGCAACGGCACGCAGATCGCGCGCGAGCACCCTGAGTTCGTGCTGCCCGCCAAGAAGAGCCCTGGGCAAGGCGGGCTGTTCAACCTCGGCGATCCCAACGCCCGGCGCTGGATGACGGACTTGCTGATCAAGCAGATCGCCGACTTCCACATCCATACATACCGCAACGACTTCAACATGGACCCACTGCCATTCTGGCGCGGCAACGACCCGCCCGACCGGCAGGGCATTACCGAGATCCGCTACGTCGAGGGCCTGTATGAGATGTGGGACGAAATGCGGGCCAAGTACCCGCGCATGTACCTGGACGACTGCGCCTCCGGCGGGCGGCGCATTGACCTGGAGATGCTGCTGCGTGCGGTGGTGCAGACGCGCAGCGACACGGCCTGCATGCCCGGGCGCGCTGAGTGGGACCAGTCGCAGACCTACGGCCTGAGCATGTACCTGCCGCTGCACGCGACCATCGGCTGGGACACGGCGACGTACGACTGCCGCAGCATTGGCGCCGCAGGCTTCTGCGCCGAATGGGATGTCCTGGACAAGGCGTTTCCCATGGAGCAGGCCCGCGCGTGCATCGCGGAGATCAAGGAGAACAGAACCTACTGGACAGGCGACTACTATCCGCTCACGCCGTGGTCCATGTCCCACGATCTGTGGATTGCGTGGCAACTGCATCGGCCTGATCTTGACGCCGGCATCGTCCTCGCCTTCCGCCGCAAGGACAGTCCGTATGCGGCTCTCCAGGCGCCCTTGCGCGGCGTGAATGCGGAGCGGACGTACAGCGTGTCGTTCATTGATGACCGGCACCAGGGGGTGAGGAAGACAATGACCGGACGCGAACTGACGGCGTTAGAGCTGCGCTTGCCTGAACGGCGCAGCAGTGTCCTGGTGCGGTATGGCCCGGCGGAAGGCGGCCAAGGTGCGCGATAGGGCCTGGGCTCGTAGGAGTCGCCTGATGCGACTACACACCGTTAACAAAATGGTCTGGGCAGCGCTGCTTCTGACCGTGTTCCGTGCCTTGGCCAAAGAGAAGCACGGTGAGAAGCGGCGCATGTTTAGAGCCGGCAAGGCGCCAGCCGTCAGTAAGGCCAAGCCTGCCGTCAGGAACGGCAGACCCGCACACGGCAAGGCCGTACATAAGGTATAACGGGGATGCCCGCTTCCGTTGGCCACATGGCCGAATTGTGCGCGCCGCCAAGGTGGCCTTGGAGTGCTGGCCTGGCGACGAGGACATGAAGCGGGAAGCGCCGCCTTGGCTCCGTCTGGCTTCGCCCTGGAGTAGATTTCGGCGAGACGTTCAAGGGCGGCAGCGTCCTTCGGGTTGGCGGCGAGGGCCTTCTCGGTTTCCTCGATGACTTTGTCCAGCCGGCCGGGCTCCTTCTGCCAGATTTGGGCAAGCTGGCGCTGCGCTTCCTGCCGCTGATAGACGGCCATCGGGTTCTGGTCGCTCCTGGCGGCGATCTCGTTCAGGATTTTCTCGGCCTTCTCGAATTCGTTTGCCCCAGCGTAGCTTTCGGCCAACGACATCTGCACGCGGGTCTTCTCGGCTGGGTTGGCCGCGCCCTGGAGTGCCTGCTCGTACAACTCAGCCGCTCCCTTGGCGTCGCCCTTGCGCTGAAGCACCTGGGCCAGCGACGAGAGGGCCTGCTGCTTCTGGGCCGGGTCCTTGGACTTCTCCATAGCAGAGCGCAGGAGCGGCTCGGCTTTGTCCAAAACGCCGTAGCGGAGGTACACCTGCGCAAGATCGTTCAGGAAGGCGGGGTTGGCTTCGGCGGCCTCGGCGGTCTGGATGGGGGCAGCGGGACCAAAGGGGGCCATGCGCATGGGTTGGCCGGGCGCAGTTGACGTTGGCCGAACCGTCGCCGGCTGGGGGCGGGGCTGGGTTGGTGTCGCTGCTTCTTTGGCCGGCGGAGGTGTAGGCGGGGGAGGCGCCTCACCAGCCAACAGACCAATGGCCGAGCAAGGGACCAACAGCAAAGGAATCACGATTCGCCGCATTGTTCTTCGCCCCCGGTATTCCCTTCTCCTTCTGTCACTGAATTGCGTCATTGCCTGGAACCTGGTGCGCGTCCCCGAAACAGGGGATGACCTCGCCGGAGACTTGGATAGTTGCGTCACTGAGACTGTCCCTGAGACTCCTGTCCCTGAGAATCCGTATTCTTTCTGATGCGTCTTTGCAGAACCCTCTCGACCAACGCTACAACCATCATCACAAACATGCAGCAAAGGATAAGGTTGATCAAACAGGTTCGCACTAAGACGGCTATCTTGCCAAAGACGAAGCGGCCTTCGCTGAAACTCAGAACAGTCTCCTGCGGCTCTTTGAAAACGGCCCACGCCTCCGGCAGTGGCCACCCGTAAGTTGTCAAATAACTCGTCATGAACCCAGACTGATAACTTGAATTGCTCTTCATGTTAAGCAATACAATAACACTAATAACGGCAAATGCAGTAATGAGTTCCGATAAAAAGAAACGGCAACCGAAGCCACCGGGCCTCAAGGCCTTCAAGCACGCATAGTAGGTGGCTGCGATCAAGCATGCAAGCACGAAGTCACCCATCAAGCTCATAGGGTACCAAAGACCGAACTCAGGTAAGGAATCGTCATCTGGCTGATATATTTCGCGGAAGGGAAGGGGCCAGCCCTGGGCACCAATATATTCAGGGAATACTCCCGTCGGCCGGGGCACAAGCGATAAAGCATGTTTGGGTATCCCCCCTGCAAATCTTGCATCTACAATCAAGTTACCACATCCCATAGCGAAGATAAGGAATACAACAACCGCCAGCGAGACTGATCTCTGCCATCTTAACTGCGCAGGCTTTTCCGCTTTCGAGGGAGTCATCCTTCCGCCTTTCATTATCTCATGCCTGTTAGTTCACAAATACCTAGACTTTTCCTTAGGGCAACTAGGCCCAAAACAAGCGCATTGTAATAGGCGCGCGGCAGCGTGAAAGCGCAGGTCGGCGGGGCGGGGCGCGGCGACACTTTCTTCCGCCCGTCCGCGCAACGGTTCCCTTGGTTGCTT
>JBEKKG010000910.1:0-3353 GCA_050010835.1 Planctomycetota bacterium | reverse complement strand
AAGCGGGGTTCGCGATGCGGGGACCGTGGTGCGCGCCCCACGCTCCACGAGATTCAAGGCCCTGCTGGCGCTGCTTGAAAACGGGAACGGGAACTCCTATAAGAGCGGGAAGCATGAACAAACCAACTGTCTACGTTGACGCCAACATCCCCTCGATTCTCCACTATCGCGGCGCGGACCCCTTGGCGCTCAAGGAGCAACTCGCGACCCGTGAATGGTGGGAACAGGAGCGCCCTTTCTTCAAGCTGTTTGCCTCACAGACTGTGCAAAACGAACTGGCTGCGGGCGAGTACGCCGCCCAAGAACGTGCGTTGGCCGAAGTTTGCAGATTGCCGTACTTGGCTCGTAGCGCCGCCGTGCACGATTTTGTCTACAAGCTCCTTGCCGCGCACGTCATCCCGGAGGCAGTGCCAGGGGACGCTTTTCATCTGGCATTTGCCACGGTGTATCGTATAGACTACCTGCTGTCGTGGAACCGCGCCCACTTGGTAAGCGAGGAGGCACAGGGAAGACTGGCGCGCTTCCGGGCGGCCTTCGGCTTGCGGACGCCACTGGTCGTATCGCCGCTGAGCATCCCGAAGGCCATGTTGGGCGAGAACATTAGAAGGAGAGACTGACATGCCAGAACCGAATGTGCAGGAGCAAGAGAGTGAAGAAGTGCTGCGCCTCCGCCGGGTGCGCCAAGAACTGTTCGGGCGCTTCAAGACAATAGACGAAATGTTCGCTTGGATTGGGGAGAGTGAAAAACAATCAGGCCACCGGAACTGGATTCGGATGGCGAAGGCGCAAGCGGGCAAGAAGATGAAGCCCGGCGCCCGGCACAGCAAGCCGGCCAACCGGAAGTCCGTTCAGAAGGCCTGAAGGCCCCGGCGATAGCCACCGCGCCAAGGAAGGCGCGTGGTGCGCGACGCGCGTCAGCAAGCCCCGACGCTTCGGGGCTCCATCTCGGCCGCTACTGCTACTTAACGGTAACAAAGTATTATATCTCATTAGCTTAACGTTACTTATGTTGTCTCTAGCAAACCTCATGCCATCACCCCAAACCATACTTTCGCAGCGCCGCGCGTATGTATACAATAGAAAGGAGACATGCCATGTACAAGCCAGCCCGGCAACGCATCATCGCCAGGGAACTCGCCCGCGCGGGGGGTGACGTTCCCAGAGCCGTGGACGAACTGCGCAGGAACTACGAGACCTTCTCCACGCTCAGTGCAACCACTGTCCGCAAGCTGCTCAAGGACGAGATCTTTCCCTCCATTTTGCTGGAGCAGCAGGACAATTTGGCCTTTGCCAACGCAGCCACTGAACTCCAGATCGAAAAGAACCGCGCACGCACCGTAGAACTGCGCAATAACCCGGTCAGGAAAAGACTGGAAGCCGCCGCCGACGACATCCAGGAATTGGCCAGGAAGGAACCCAGTGTCAGGGTTTACAGCGTGCTCGTCAACTGCCTTAAGGCCCTGCGCAGCATGGAACCGAATGAGGACGACCGGTCTTGGAACCCAGGGGTGCCTACACGCGGAGATAAACGCCGATGAACACACATAGGGGAAGCGCTGGGTCAAGTGCTACGGGAAGGGGAGGGATACTAGCGTCCCGACCGGGCTCCATTGAGAGGCGGGATTGTAGGACAAGCTTCCCAGCTTGTCCGGGCAAGCTGGAAAGCTTGCCCTACAACTGCAACTCAGGCCAGAAATGCTCAGTTCTCGCCAATCTGGTTCGTGTTCCGGCCAGATTGGTCCCGGTTCCGGCCAGATTGGTTCGTGTTCCGGCCAGTCTGGCGCCATTTCGCGCCAATTCCGAACAGTTTGCCCAGACTTTTAAGGACTTGCATGAAGGCTGGAGAAAAAAAAGCTCGCGGCGCAAAGCGTCAAGGCTGGTTTACTCACCGCAGTGGGCTCGGAGGAACGCAGAGTTCAGACCGATGAAAAACAACAATATAGCTTTTCATACGAACACTTCTGCGTTCCTCTGTGCCCTCCGCGTTGAGAAATCCGGGTTAGAGGGACAGGTCCCGCATACTGCGCCAGTTGAAGCCACTCCCTTGGCAAAGCTCTTCGGACTCTACACAAAAGGCCTGCAAACGCTGTGCAGAAAGCGATCAATCATGCGACAAAACGTTTCAAAAAATGAGCGCCTTCCGTGCTGGCGTGTCTCTCATAACATAGTTTGCATCAAGAAGTTACGTGGGCTAAACCTTCTCCGCCAGACTCTCCGCCGGCATGTCCAATTTCAGCACCAAGGTGAAAACGCTGCCCTCTCCGGGCTTGCTGCTGACGGAAATGTCCCCGCCGTAAAGCTGCGCCAGCTTCTTGAGGATGGAAAGCCCCAGGCCGCTCCCCAGAATGTTGCGCGTCTTTTCGTTCTTGATGCGCACAAAATCATGGAACAGGCGGCCTGCTTCTTCGGGGGTGAGGCCGATGCCGGTGTCTGCGACGGCAATCTGAACCTGATTGCCGCGCGGGGTGATTTCAACGTCAACCTTTCCGCCGTCGCGGTTGTACTTGACGGCGTTGGAGACGAGGTTGTTGAGCATGATCTCGACTTCGGCGGGGTCGCCCAGCAACTGGACCCCCTCACCCTTCCCTCTCCCCCCTGGGGAGAGGGTAGGGTGAGGGGGGGCCTGCAAGTGCAACGCGATGCCGCGGGCCTGGGCCTCGGGCTGGACGGTGTCCAGGGCCGTCTGCGCGGCCTGGCACACGTCCACGGCCACGTGCTCGCGCTT
The DNA here is from genome assembly GCA_050010835.1 of Planctomycetota bacterium. Classification (GTDB taxonomy): domain Bacteria; phylum Planctomycetota; class SZUA-567; order H5-PLA8; family H5-PLA8; genus JAPLOD01. Next base: position 628 of record JBEKKG010000910.1, on the reverse strand, counting down.
CCGGTTCCCGGACTCGATGCGGGTCAGGTCGAGCAGGTCCAGGATCAGTTTGCGCATGCCGTCCACGCGCACGAGGGAACGCGCCACCATTTGCTGGTAGGGCTGCAGGTCAGGCCCCAGGGACTTGTCCTCCAGGATGTTCAAATAGCCTTCGATCGCGGCGAGGGGGGCCTTGAGTTCGTGTGCCAGGACGGTGATGAACTGGAAGCGGACCTGGCGTTTCTCCTGCGCCAGTTTGCGGGCTTGCCGCTGCAGCAGCAGGTGCCTGACGGCCTTGCGCACGGAAGCCTTCAACTCGGTGGGCGTGAACGGCTTGGCCAGAAAGTCGTAGGCGCCGCGCTTCGTTGCGGTGATGGCGGTGTCCAGCGAGGCGTAAGCGGTCATCATGATGGTCAGAATTTCGCTCTTGCTCTCGAGGATCTGCTCCAGGATTTCCAGTCCGCTGATGCCCGGCAGCTTATGATCGAGGAGCAGTATGTCGGGCCGCGCCGCCGCGATCCTGGCCAGGGCCTCCTCCCCTGTGCCCGCCAGATCCAAGGTGAAACTTACGTCACCGTCGAAGTCGGGCAAACTGACCACGAAACCGGCAAGGGCGCGTTCGACCCCCAGCCGCATCCCCGGCTCATCA
>JBEKKG010000909.1:0-3359 GCA_050010835.1 Planctomycetota bacterium | reverse complement strand
ACAGGGTTGGAAGTCGAGCTTGTAGAAGCGGAGCCAGTAGTGGTGGCGGGCTGCGAGAAGGCGGCCTGCAAAGTGGCAAAATCGGACTGCGCGGCCGACAGGTTGCCGGACTGGAGAGCCTGGCCGAGCTGTTGCATTTCCTGTTGGTAAGGATTGTTGGCGGCGCCGATTTGGTATTGATTGGAGTTGCTGTTCAAAATCGCGGAGATGGACATTGATGTACCTCGATGTAAAGTTTGCAAGCGTTCGGCGGGGAATTGGCTGGCAGCAAGATTGGCGCTCGTAGCCGGCGAAGTTCCGAGTGAACCTGGTGGTGTTGGAGCACGCACGATTCCACTTGGCGCAGTGCAGTGCGGAAGAGATGTTGGAGCGTTTTTTGAAGCGTGAAAAAATGCCGTGGTCGTGGATGATGGCGCAGTTCTTGAAGGTCAGGTTGGAGATGTTGCAGCGCGTTTCGTAGGTAATGCCGATGCCGTAAGCCCGGTCGTTCCAGACCACACAGTCTTTGACGAGGATGTTCTTGCCTTCCGGCGCCGGAGGCGGCGCGGTCGTCTTCACGCAGATTTCGTCGTCGTTGTTGCGCAGGAAACAGCCTTCCACCACCACGTCCTGGCTGTTGACAATGTTGATGCCGTCGCTGTTCTCACGGTGGCAGACCTCCTTCAGGTTCCGGTACACGACCGCGGTGCAGTTGAAGACGGGCGTGCACCAGCAGGGCGAGTCCTTGATGATGATGCCCTCCACCAGCACGCCGGTGCAGTTGTTGAAGCTTAGGGGGCACTTGGAGTGCCACGGCAGCGCGCTCATGTCCAGGATGCCGCGGCCCCGCACCTGGACGTTCTTGACGTTGTTGAAGCAGAACAGGTTCTCGTAGACCTTGTTGCCGGCCCAGTTGCGTTCTTGCACGGGTTTTTCGCCGGGCAGGATTTTGCCGCGGACAACGGCGCCGCCCGCGAGGTAGACGGTCTTGCCGCTCTCGATTTTCGTCGTGGCCACTTCATGTACGCCCGGCCCGAAGTAGAGGACGTTCGGATCGCCGGGCTTGGGCGGGTCGGTCTCGAGGGGATTGGCGAACAGGAGCAAAGGGCGCTCGAAGCTCCCGTTCAGTTCCAGGCTGAGGTTGCGCGGCTGCGCGAGGGAAAACGTGATGGTGTTGCCCTCAACAGTGGGAGCGCCGGCGTCCCCGCCGGCTATTGCGTCAACTGTCCCCGCCGAACCCGGCCGTATGACGGCTTTGTCCACTTTGCGTGTGGCCGTGACCTTGACGCTCACCTTGCCGGAGAAATCGAAATAGGCGAATGAAGCCGGCCCGCCGTGCAGGACCGCTGCCGTGTAGACGAAGACAGGCTGGCCGGCAACTTGTACTGTGTAATCCCCCGAGGCCTTCTCCCCTGCCGGCGCCGGATAGGTGACGACCTTCGTGGCGGGAGCGTCAGCAGCGTGCGCAGGCGGCAAAGCGGCGAGCAGCGCTGAAACTAAGGACAGCAAGAAGAAGTATTCAGTCCTCACGGGGTATCCCTCCTTTGCAAGTACAGGTTAGCACTGGAACGGCCTTTTGCCAGATGAGGACGCAGAGGCCACAGAGATATTGGACTTTTCCTTGCGTCCCGCGAAGATGTGGAGCGTTAGCAGTGTAGAGCAGGCAAGCAACTGGGAGGTGCAGCCGTGAAGCAATCCGAAATCCAATCCCGACAGGCCGGGATAAAATCCCAAATCCTTGCGCTGGTCTTGTGCGCCGCTATGTGCGCGGCGCTGAGGGCGGCTGAAGCCGTGCCACTGGGCGATCCGGCCAGCCCGACGTGGGGTTTCAAGTTCGACGCGGGGCGGGAGTTCCCCGGCGCAGTGGGGAAATTGGGCGTTGATCCGGACGTGCTGCGGGACGGCAAGCCCTGCCTCAAGCTCGAAGGCGACTTCACCAAGGGCGGAAACTACGTGCAGGCCATCGTTAACATACCCAACATAGACATCGAAGAGTTATCGTTCTGGTTCAAAGGGGCTGGCAAAGATTCACAATGCCTGCGCGTCATGGACAGCGGGGGCCAGTGCCATCAGTTCGATCTGAAAGTGCAGCGGACCGCGGAATGGCAGCAGTTGTCATTCCCGCTCGCCCAGTTCTTCGCGCAGCGCAACGTCCACGAAGCGGTGGCCAGGTACGAGGCCTGGGGCGGCAAGGAACAGGGCCATTGGAAAGGTCCGGCCAAGGGGCTGGCCCTGCTGATCAATCCGGGCAAAGAGACGAAGACCGCGGCCATCTGGATCAGCGGCCCCAAAATCTATCCCAAACCTGAGACGCTCACCGGGACGCAAATCATCCGCCTCGACGAGTTCATTGACGGCGAGGTGGACTGGACGCTGTTCCTGGGCAACGAATTTCCCGGCGCGCAAGGCACGCTCACCTTGGAGAAAGACCAGCCCGCTCCGGGCCAGACGGCGCTGAAACTCGCCGGCGATTTCACCAAGGGCGGGAACTACATTGACGCCGGCAAGGAGTTGCCCCTGGACGTTCAGGAGACGAAGGCGATCCGCTTGAAGGTGCTGGGCCAGAACGCCACCGCCTTCAGTATCCGGCTCATTGATGCGACCGGCCAGTGCCACCAGAAGAAGGGCTATCGCCTGCCGGCGGACAACGAGTGGCACGACTTTGAGATTCTCCCCGGCTCAGTGGCGGGCGGTGAGCATTGGGGGGGCGCCAACGACGGCAAGTGGCACGGCCCGGCGGCGTCCATTCACTTCATGGTGAACCCAGGCAAGGAGCCGGACCAGAAGAAGCCGGCGATTCTCATGGCTGACATGCGCCTGGAGGCCCTGGTTGCCACCGCGGTACAGGCCGCCTCTTTCCACCAGGACTTCGAGGCCGCCGACGCACTCACGGGCTGGACCTGCAGAGGCGACGTCGCGATTGACGACAAGGCTGCCTTCAAGGGCGCCCGCAGTCTGCGCTTGTCGCGCAGCGAACAGCATATTGACGACGCCACCGTCGTCACCAGCCCGCCTTTCAACGTCAGCGCCGGATCGTGGGTCATCAGCGGCGCCTGCGCCGCCGAACTGCGCTCGCCGGACTATTCCTATAACGGACAGGTTATGATCGAGTGGCTTGACCGCGCCGGCGGCGTGGTGGGCCAGGCGGAGGCCGCCCTGGCCTACGGCAAGCAGGCTTGGCAGCCGTTCCGCAAGCAGCTCGACTCCCCCGCCAATGCCGCCAGCGCCCGCTTTCGCATACTGCTCAACAAGACCAACGGCACATTCAATGTGGACGAGTTGTCCGCGGCGTTCGCTGCCCCGGCCGCCCACAAGGCTGATCGGATTGACCGCATCACCTACACGAGCGCGCAGTCCGGCAACATGCTCTACCCTGAAGA
>JBEKKG010000908.1:0-4363 GCA_050010835.1 Planctomycetota bacterium | reverse complement strand
CAGAACACGGGCAGGGTCAGGGCCAGCAGCGCCCAGTTGCGCCACGGATACTCGAACAGCCCGAACATGCTGATTGCGGCGACCGGCGCAGCGAAGACCAGGGCCACGATGACCTTGCGGCGCAAGGCGGCGAACTCCGCCGCCTGTGCTTCTTCACGGCCCGCCTGTTCGGGCCAGTCGCGAGCCTGGTAGCCGGCGTTCGTTACGGCGCTCTTGATAGCTTCCAGGCTCACCTGCGCCGGGTCGTAAGCAATGCGCGCCTGCCGGGCAGCCAGGTTCACGGTGGCACTGCGCACACCGCGCAATTGGCGCAGGGCCTGCTCAACACGCCCTACGCATGACGCGCAGTGCAGGCCTTCGACCAGGATAGTGATTTGCGCGTCGCGGCCAGAAAGGGGCGTTGGTTCTGTCATTTATTTTTCGGGTCCGCTAACCGTCTCCCCGGTGGGGAGAGGGTAAACGATTACTACTTTTCGAATGTGGCCAGATAGAGTTTCACATCGCTGCGCCGCAGCCAGCCGACCATACGCGGCAACTGCGCATGTTCGATGATCTTGATGTTCTTGACGCCCTCGCCGTTCTTGGGCGCGGCCTTCAATTCAGCCACGTATTGGAAGGCCAGGTTCCAGTCCTCTCCCGGCGCGACCATGGAGAAGACCTCGACCTGCTTCAGCATCTTGGCTTCGGCCTTGCCCCACTGCTTGAGCACGCGCTTGGCGGCTGCTTCGGGAGCCTCTCCATACTCCAAGTAGTCACAGGGAAACCACAGATCCCCGATTTCCTCCCCGCCAGGCAACCCGGGTTTCTCAAAGAGCACAACCTTCTCTTTGAACAGAGTCACCACGTTTACACCGATGTGCATCCCGCCCGCGGCGGTTGCATTCACAGGACGGCCAAAGATGGCTTTCGGCATGGGAACAGCGCCTCGCTATCCGAATCCCTGGAATAACCCCTTATCAATCCCCCACATATAGTATACTGGACGCCGTCAAAATCCAGGCTTTCAGTAAATGCGTGGCCCAGAGCGTACCGCGGGCGTCCCGCCCGCCTTCGTCCTCGCGCCCTGCCAGCCTGCCACGAGCGGGCGGGACGCCCGCGGTACATTTGCTGACATGCACCCAGGCTTTAGGGTTGACGGTTACGACGCAAGGCCTCATGCCTCAAGCCATGGCCATCCCCCCGCAGATGCTGATGACCTGCCCGGTCAGGTATGCAGCATCGTCTGAAGCCAGGAAACAGACTACGCCCGCCACATCGGTGGTGGTCCCCGGCCGGCCCAGCGGCACGGTGGCGAGCATGGCCTTGCGCTGTTCTTCGTTGAGCTTGGCTGTCATGGCGGTTTCGATGAAACCCGGCGCGACGGCGTTGACGCGAATCCCGCGCCCGGCCAGCTCGCGGGCGGCGGACTTGGTCAAGCCGATCAGTCCGGCCTTCGCGGCGCAGTAATTGGCCTGGCCGGCATTGCCGATGAGCGCGACCACGCTGGCGATATTCACGATCACTCCGCTGCGTGCTTTCATCATCGGCCTGGCCACTGCGCGGAGGACGTAGAAGGCCCCCGTCAGGTTGATGTTTAGGACGGCGTTCCAGGCTTCGTCGCTCATGCGCACCAGCAAACCGTCGCGTGTGATCCCGGCGTTGTTGATCAGGATATCCAGCTTGCCGAAGTCCTTGAGCACGGCCTCGACCAGGGCGTCCACCTGGGCCGATTCGGCCACGTTGCAGGCGTAGCCGCTGCACTTCGGCCCGTGCGCGGACAGCTCCGCCGCGGTGGCCTTGGCTGCATCTGCGTTGATGTCGGCGATGGCCAACTGCGCGCCGCCTTTGTGCAGGCGCTCGCCAATCTGCCTGCCGATGCCTTGCGCGCCGCCGGTGATCAACACAATTTTGCCTTCCAAACTCATTTCTTTTTCTCCTTTTCGTCTTTGGCTGGTTCCTGTGCAGGAAGTGGGCGGCCTTCCAAATACCTGAAGTCACCGCCGCACAGAATCTCCCTGAAGCGCCGGATCTCGCCCTTGGCTTTATCGGCGTGGAGTCCCAGGTCCCGAGAGGGGCTGTGGATGAGGTACACCAACTCGCTCCCCGCCGGTTCCATGCCTTTGGATTCGGGCTTCAACACTTTCACTCTAACGACCCAATGCGGATCGTTGCCCGCAACAATCACTTTGCCGGAGAACTGGGTCGAGATTACGATCTCCAGCACTTCCCCCGTGAAGACACGAACTTCCTGCTCTTTCGGCTCCGGCTCGGGGACCGCAGGTTTCTTCTCTTCAGCCGCCACGGCGCCGCACAGCAGACCCACGACCACGATGAAGGCTGCGGAAGTTTTCACGTTCTACTCGCTGAAGGCCTGCACGTCCGCCCAAGTCGAGATGCTCCTGCATTCCGCTTCCGGCGCGATGCGCTTGATCAGGTTGCTGACGGTGCTGCCCGGCCCCAGCTCCAGGAACTGCCGCTGGCCGGCGGCAACGATGTTCTTGACGGTCTGCTCCCAGAGCACGGGGTGAGTGAGCTGGCGCATGAGCGCGTCGCGGATTTCCGCCGCGTCCACCACTGGCCCCGCCGTGACGTTCGCGTACACCGGCGCAGAGGCGCGCCGGATGCCGGCCGCGCCCAGCAGGGGCGCAAAGGCGTCCGCGGCGGGCTGCATCAGCGGGGTGTGGAAGGCTCCTGTCACCGGCAGCTTGAGGACACGCCTGGCGCCGGCCGCCTTGCACAGTTCGCAGGCCCGGACCAGCGCTGCATTCGCACCGCTGATGACGATCTGGCCGCCGCCGTTGAAATTCGAGGGCGCGACGATGCCGCCGCTCTCTTCTGCCGCCTGCGCGCACGCGGCGCGGACTTTTTCCTCATCCAGATTCAGCACCACGGCCATGCCGGAGGGCACCCTTGCCGCGGCCTCTTGCATCAACTCGCCGCGCCTGCGCACCAGCCGGAGCGCCTCCTCAAAAGACAGCGCGTCCACTGCGGCCAAAGCAGCATATTCGCCCAGCGACAGGCCCGCCGCAGCGCTGCAACCCAAGCGCCGGCCGCGCTTGCATTCCAGCGCCTTCTTGACGGCCAGGCCGGCCAGCACGAGTGCCGGTTGCTGGACGGCCGTGTCCAGCAGGGCCGCCTCGGGGCCCTCGAACATGGTCCGGGCCAGCGGGAGACCCAGCAACTCGTCGGCGCGGGCCAAGAGTTCGCGGACCTCCGGCAGCGCTGCGGCGAGGTCTTTGCACATGCCCACCGCCTGCGCGCCCTGGCCGGGAAAAACGAGGACCCAAGCATCGGACATCAGAAACCTTCTCCCACCTACTGTGCCATTTGCGATTTTCGATTTGTACGACCCTAAAACTGCGAAGCGCTCCTCCAAATCGAAAATCGAAAATCAAAAATCGAAAATTACCACTGGACCACCGCCGAGGCCCAGGTCATGCCCGCGCCGAAGCCCAGCATGATGACCGGCTTGCCCGGCGGCAGGCGGCCGGCGCGATGTGCTTCGTCCAGGGCCAGCGGCACGGACGCCGAAGAAGTGTTCCCGTAGGAGCGCAGGTTGGTGATGAACAGCTCCGGCGGCAGTTCGAGGCGCTCGATGGCCGCCTCAATGATGCGTATGTTGGCCTGGTGGGGAATGATGGCGCCGACATCCGCGGCCTTGAGATTGTGCCGGGCCATGGCCTCCTCGATCATCTCCACGGCCTTCGTCACCCCGAAGCGGAAGACTTCACGGCCGTCCAAGCGGATGTAATGGAGTTTTTCGTCGCAGGTGGCGCGCGTGGCCGGCTGGGCCGAGCCGCCTGCGGGGATGGAGATCAACCTGGCATGTTGGCCGTCTGCGAAGATGCGGGTGGACAAGATCGTGTGACTCGGCCCGTCGGCACGCGCCGGCCCCATGACCACGGCGCCGGCGCCGTCACCGAAAAGGATGCAGGTGCGGCGATCGCTCCAATCCACCACGCGCGAAAGCGTTTCCGCGCCCACCACCAGGACGCGCGTGGCCATGCCCGCCTGGATGTAGGCCGTGGCCGTGGACAAGCAATAGAGAAAGCCTGAGCAGGCTGCGGAAAGATCGAAAACTCCGAACGGCTTGGCGCCCAGCCCCAGCTTCTGCTGCAACAGGCATGCGGCGGAAGGCGTCGGATGGTCCGGGGTGATGGTGCCCACGAGGATCAGGTCCAGGTCCTGCGCGGTGACGCCGGCATCCTTGAGTGCGGCGCGGGCAGCTTGCAGGCAGAGGTCGCTGGTGGCCTGGTCGGGAGCGGCTTTGCGCCGCTCCTTGATCCCGGTGCGGCTGGTGATCCATTCGTCGCTGGTGTCGAGCGTGCGCGTGAAGTATTCGTTGGTCAGCGTTTCGCGCGGCACGTAAGAGCCGACGCCATAG
>JBEKKG010000907.1:0-3365 GCA_050010835.1 Planctomycetota bacterium | reverse complement strand
ATGGCGTCGGCTGGCGCTGGTGTCGCCGTGGATTTCGTTGCTGGCCTATTTTGTGAAGGCCGCGATGATGGACCTGCCGCGCCATCTGTCAGCCTACTATCCGTTGCTGCTGCCGTTGATGCTCGTGGGTGCGGGGCAGGCGGTGATCGTGCGGCGCTGCTGGTGGCGGACGCTGGCGTGGGGCGTGGTGCTGCTGGCCGTGCCGGTAGTGGTGCTGGTGCCGGGCCGACCGCTATGGCCGGCCCGGACCATCTTGTCCAGGCTAACGGCCTGGAGACCCAACCAGCGTTTGCTCCAGCGGGCCCTGACGGTCTATAACGTCTATAACGTGCGCTCGGACCCGCTGGCCGACGTCCGGGCGTTGCTCCCGCAGAGCTTGAAGGTGGTCGGCTTCATGGGCACGGCCGACGACCTTGACATTTCGCTGTGGCGGCCGTTTGATAGCCGGCGGGTCGAACACATCCTCCTGAGCGAATCGCCCGAGCAGATCCGGCAGCGGCATATACAATACGCCGTGGTGGGCGAGGTGAACCTGCTGGAGAACAACACGACCCTGGCCGAGTGGCAGAAGCGGACCGGGGCGGAGTTGGTGGCGACGGCCACCGCCACAACAACTGTGTTTCAGGGTCAGCGCCATTGGTATGTGGTGCGGTTCCCCCGAATTTGATTGAGCAGGTCTGGCGGCTCTTGTATCCAATAGACTTGATTTAATAAGCTAGACCTTACGCGCATGGAAAAAGACACAGGCAACGGCGTTCTCGAAGACTTCCGCATCCAGTTCATGGAATGCTGGCAGAGGCTGCCGAACAAAGCCTTGTTCCTCGTGTTGCTGGCGGCGTGGCTGGCGCTCTTCCAATTTCTGGGCAACTCCACGCTGGGGTATATCAACACGCCCTCGCTCCTGACCTGGATGCACATAGTCTATGTGTCCAACCCCGATTCCAACGGGTCGGATGACAGCCATGGGAAACTGATTCCCTTTGTGGTGCTGGCGATCTTCTGGTGGAAACGGAAGCAGTTGCTGGCGGTGCCGTTGCGGACCTGGTGGCCCGGGCTGCTGCTGGTGGCCTTGGCGTTGGGCTTGCATGTGGTGGGCTACATGGTCCAGCAACCGCGCATCTCCATCATCGCGCTGTTTATCGGCGTCTATGGCCTGATGGGGCTGGCCTGGGGTCCCCAATGGCTGCGCGAGAGCTTCTTTCCGTTTTGCCTGTTTGCCTTCTGCGTCCCATTGGGCTGGTTGGCGGTGAACATCACCTTTCCCTTGCGGCTGCTGGTGTGCCGGGCAGTCGAGTGGATCTCGGGCTACATTCTGCAAATAGATATTCGGAGAGTGGGCACGGCGTTAATGGACCCAACCGGCAATTATCAATATGACGTCGCGGCGGCGTGCAGCGGCATTCGCAGCCTGTTCGCCACGTTCGCCGTGGCCATGATCTATGCCATGCTCGGCTTTCGCACGTGGTGGAAGCGCGGGCTGCTGATCGCCTCGGCGCTGCCTCTGGCGGTCCTGGGCAACATCGTGCGCATGCTGTCCATTATTATCGCCGCGGAGATCTGGGGGCAGGAAGGAGGCGCTTACGTGCATGAGGGCGGGCCGCTCGGAGTTCTCAGCCTGCTGCCGTATGTGGCTGCTTTCGCCGGCCTGCTCCTGCTGGGGCATTGGCTGCGCGAACGCCCGTCGCCGGCCCCCGCCCCAGTGGCCGTGGCACAGCCCACCTGACCCGGCCTTCCGGCCGCGGGTTTTCAAGCTATGGAGTCTTGGGCGAATACGACCCCGGCCTGGAGACGACGTGAATAGCCAACCATCCGATCCCCCCGCGACCAGCCCTGTCGTGGGCTGGCGAACTGGCCTGACTGTCGCGGCGGTCGTAGTGGTCGCCTGTGTTGCCATTAGCGGCCGGAGTCTATGGATAGACGAGGCATGCACGGCCACCAAGGCGGTGCCGCCGACGCTCGGCGGCTGGTGGCAGGCGCTATCCCAGGACCGCAGCGCGGATCTCCAGATGCCGCTCTATATGTTCTACGTTTGGGGGTGGGCAAGACTCTTTGGGTGCAGTGAATGGAGTTTGCACTCCGCCAATGTGCCTTGGTTTCTTGCGGGAACCGTTGCCTTCATCCTCGCTTTTCCGCCCGGTGATCGCCGCCGGGTCACTTCAGCTTGCGTGCTGTTGCTCTGCCCGTATGCGTGGTACTACCTGGATGAAGCGCGACCATATACGATGCAGGTGGGGGCGACGCTGCTGATGGTGGCGGCGCTGATGAGGTTGAACAGGGATGGCTTTAGAGACTCGGGGGGGAACCTTGAACCTCGAACATCGGACTGCGAATCACCAGGCTCAGAAAACATCCAACATCCAACATCCAACTCCCAACATCCAATACCCGACAGCCAGCGCCCTGTATCCAGCATCCAGCATCCAGAATCCAGCGTCCGGCATCGGGCATCCGGCATCCAACATCCAATTTTGGGCCAAGCTGAGCCTGTTGGATGTTCGATGTTGGATGTTGGATGTTGGATGTTTCCGTCTAGCTCAGGCTTTCACGTTGCCTTGTTCCTCTTTGGCCTGGTCGTTCTGAGCGGCAGCAGCCTGCTGGGGCTGGTTTGGGCAGGTGGGGCGCTTGCAGCCATGCCGGCGCTTTTGTCCCTGCGCCGGGTCGTGAGCCTGGCGAAGCGGTATTGCTATTTGTGGTTCGCCGCCGGCGGGCTGCTGGTGGTGTTTGCCGGCTACTATCTTTGGGCGCTTAGCCTCGGCGCGCGGGCGTCGGTGTCGGCAACCACCACCTGGGGGAGCGTTGGCTTTGTCGGCTATGAACTGCTGGGCTTTGGCGGGCTGGGGCCGGGGCGTTTGGAGCTGCGCACCGCCGGTCTGGCGGCCTTGCGGCCTCACCTGATCTGGTTGGTGCTCTATGGAGTGGCGATAGCGACTCTGATGGGCGCGGCGGTGCTGCAAGAGATAAAAGGCAGGAATCGCAAGCACCTGGTTTTGGCGCTCTGTTGCGGCGTGCCTCCGGCCTTTATCCTGGCAGTGGGTTGTGTGGCGCACTTTCGTGTGCTGGGGCGGCACTATGCCCCGATCGTTCCGGTTCTCCTGCTGCTCTCTGCCTCGGGGCTGGCCTGGCTCCGGTCGCGACACGGCGCGTGGGCCCGCGTCGTGGCCCTGGCCTTTTGCGGCCTGAGCCTGCTGTCCTGCCTCTCCCTGCGGTTCTCGCCACGCCACGAAAAGGACAACTACCGCGCCGCGGCTGCGTGGGCCAGGACGGCCCTGAGCAAGGGGCAATTGGTTTGGTGGAATGCCGCGGCGGTAGGAGCAAAGTATTATGATGTGCCGCTGACCACCGACCCCGGTCGCGGGGGCGCAGCG
>JBEKKG010000906.1:0-3367 GCA_050010835.1 Planctomycetota bacterium | reverse complement strand
CCGCCGCGGCATCCCGTTTGGCGGCGCGGCGCAGGCGCCACCAGGTTACGGGCACGGCAGCGAGGTACGAGAGCACGCCCAAGGGCAGGAACACAGCCCAGCCTGTCTCCCACGCCCATTGGAGTGTGGTATTCCAGAGTGGCGTACAGAATCTAATCAGGTAAGAGAGTATGAATAGGAGCAGTATCTCCAGGCCGCCGAGCACCATGACAGCCCAGCACCAACCGTTGTGCTCGCCGCGCCGCCACGCGCGCGCAGCCAGTGTAAGCGCCCAGACAACGAGTACGCCGGTGGCGGCGAGGGCCACGCCCAACGCCGGGCCAAAGGCTTCCTCGTTGGGGCGCAGGAGAATAGGCAGAGTGATGCTGATGGCGGCTGCAAGCAGCGCCAGGCCGTGCACCAATACTGCATCGCGCGTGCCGGCCAAGTCCCGGCTCGACCAGGAAGGAGCCATGCGTTCATTGTCGCACATTTCGCTGAATTGTGTCCCGCAATTTGGCAAAATGCGGGACAACACACCGCCTGCGGCATCACTGTCCCTGCCACTTTGCTTCAACCACAGTAATCGAATGCGCCGGCAGAAGGATCGGCCTGTCCAGCGCGACAGGCTCGGCCAGTTTCGCCGTCGTGACCTCCTCGGGCTTGCCGGGCGAGTTGAACGAACCGAGCGTGGGGCCGTTAATCCGCCAGGCCGTGGCCGCTTCCGCCTTGGCGCCGCCGCCGAGGCGCAGGTTCACCGTAGCATCCTGGTTGGGTGAGAAGTTGATCAGCCCCAACGAGAGAGTTCCCGTCTTCTTGTCCAGCGCCGCCACGGCGTCAACCGTGGCGCCCGCGGATACGTTCAGCGGCGCCAGCGTTCCATTCATGTGCGCGCGATACAAAGCCAGCACATGGCCCACGGCGTCGAGCGCCGCGTGGTTGCGCGTCGTCTTGATCGCCCCGAGGACATTCACCGTCTGCGGCCACATGGCCATGCCCACCACGTCGGCCGAACGGAGCAGCTCGTGCAGCGCGCGCGCAACGGCCACGGCGTCACCGATGGTGTAGTAGTGTTCAAACGAGCCGACGCCGCACGCGTCCGGCGAGGGGTTCCATTCGCGCACGATGCCCCATTCGTCAATGCACAGGCGGATGGCGTCAATCTTGGCGTCCTTGCCCAGCCGCTTGCGCATGTCGCTCACCAGCCCGCGGACGCCTCCCAGGACGCTGCCGGAATACGCGAGGAAGTCTTTCTCGTACTTCTCGGCATCCTGGGGCGAAAGCGGGACGCGCAGTTTCCGCTCGGTGTAGTGGTGCATGCTCAGTAAATCCATGTGGCCCACACACGGCGGCAGGATGACGTCGTTCCATTTTCCTGGCGCGCCGACGGCGATGACCTTGATCTTTGGGTCCACCGCCTTCATCGCGTCCACGAAGGCGTTGTGCCGGATGGCGTAGCGCTCGACGGGCACGTTGCCGAGCTGCCAGCCGCCGTACATCTCGTTGCCGATGCCCCACCACACCACGTTGTACGGCTCGGGGTGGCCGTTCCTGGAGCGCTGCGCGCCCCACTGCGTCAGCGGGGAACCGTTGGCGTACTCGACTTCCGCGGCGGCCTCTTCCACGCTGCCCAGGCCCGTATTGACGACGATGAGCGGCTCGGTGTTGACCTCGCGGCAGAAAGCGATGAACTCATCCAGGCCGAAGTCGTTTTCCTCGACGTCGTTCCAGGCGCGTTCCCAACGCGGCGGGCGGCGGTCGCGGTCGCCGAGGGCATCCTTCCAGAAATAGCCGGAGACGAAGTTGCCGCCGGGCCAGCGGTAAATCGGAGCGTTGAGCTTTTTGATCTGTTCCAGCGTGTCGGCGCGCATGCCTTTGATGTTGTCACCAGGCATCAGCGAGAGGCACGCGGCCCAGACGCAGCCCGGCGTGCCAATCGTCAGCGATAGACTCGCCTTGTCGGTCGTGGCGCCGGCGCGGAAACGAAACGGGAATTTCTTGTAGGTGGCGCCGGCATCTGCAATAGTCACGCTCTGGCCGTCGTTTGGCCCGTCGCCCCAGGACAGGCGGACTTCCACGGGAACTGGTCCGGCGGGCGCGGCCAGGAGCGCGTAACCTGTGTACTCTTTGCCCTCAAGCAGGCCGATGTCGCCCTGCTGCAGGCCGCAGCGTCCGCCTTTGGCGTCGCGCACCCATAAGGCCATAGCGTGCTGCCCGGCATAGGCGCCCGCGGTTTCAGGGAACACGTCACAGGCTGCGCCGTCCGGCTTGAGGGCCTGCCAACTGCTCTTGGCCGGCTCCAGCAGAAACTTGCGGTCGCGCAGTTTCTCGGCCCAAATGCCGTCCCGGATGCAGCGCCCGAGATGCTCGATGAACTGGCCGTAAATATACGGTGAGATGGCCGCGCCGGGTTTGGCCGGATCCACAGTCACTTCCGTTTCGCCGGCAGCACCGCCCAGCGACACCAGCACGCTCGTTCCCATTATGATGGCCCTCGCGAAGTTGACTCTCATTGCTGCCCCCGATCCTGCGCCGCGGTCTGCGGGTTGACTCCTTGCCACAGAGTACACAGAGGACACAGAGATTGTTCGGAAAAACAGCAAAACCTTCTCTGTGTGCTCTGTGTCCTCTGTGGCTGATCGTTCGTTGTAGTATTAGGCAGCGGTGGTGTAGTACAACGAGCGGCATTGAGGAGTGCGAAAGCGTGTTGCTGATAGGGATTGATGAGGCCGGTTACGGGCCAACGCTTGGCCCGCTGTGCCACGGCTACGCCGCTTTCCATTGCCCTCCCCCTACCCCCTCCCGCAAGGGGAGGGGGAACACAGAAGTCCCCGACCTGTGGGCGCTGCTTCATCCCGCTGTAAGCCGGCACCCCGCGACCGGCAACAGCATCACCGTGGATGACTCGAAGAAGGTCTACTCTCCCGGATTGGGGCTTGGCCTGCTCACGCGAGGCGTGGCCGCTTTTCTGGGATGTGCCGCTGCGCGGTTGGATGCTGAGGACGCGCTGTATCAGCGTCTTCTTCCTGAAGCAGACCGCAGGCGGCTGGAAGAAGATCCGTGGGGGCAGCAGCTAGACGGCTTGGCTAACCGAGCCGCGACCGTAAGGGAGCGGACACTGCCGCTTGCTTACGCGCGCGGCTCGGAGACTGACAGCTTGCGCCACACGCTGAAGACGAGGAACATCGCAGTCTTGGCGCTCGGTGCGCGGGCGCTCTCCGCCAAACACTTCAACGCGTCATTGGGCGGCCGGGAAAACAAGGCTGACGCAAGTTGGCGCGTCATTGCAGCGGAACTCCAGCGCCTGCTGGCGTTGTGCGCGGACGGCGAGGACGTACACGTGACCATTGACAGGCAAGGCGGGCGGAAGTTTTACGCCGCGCAACTC
>JBEKKG010000905.1:0-3390 GCA_050010835.1 Planctomycetota bacterium | reverse complement strand
CCAGTGCAGGCAAGATGCCTGCACCACAAGTCAGGTTATGCACCCTGCTCATCCCGCCAGCATCTTCCTCAGGTTGTCGTGGGCGCGCTTCAGCACATCCAGCGCTTTTTCCCCGCCGCCTTCCTCTTCCACAATGTACCACTCAGTATTGGCGATTGTCTCGCACAAGTCCAAGATCTCCTTCCACGGCAGTTTGCCTTCGCCAATCACTCCGCCGCCATGTTCCTTCATGTGGATGGTCCGCGTGCGGCCGGGGTACTTCTTCAGGAGCGCCACGGGATCGCCGCCCCCGCCGGCGCAGTTGCCGGTGTCCATCTGCATCTGCACATCGGGGCCGGCGTTGCTGAAGAACACGTCCCAAGGCGTCGTGTCTTCGAGTTTCTTGAAATCGCCTCCGTGAGCGTGGTAGCCGGTATACATCCCTTCCGGCTTCAGTTTCTCGGCATTCTCTGTAAAGAGCTTGGCCAGGTCTTTCCAGCCTTGCACGGTCTTGCCATCCATGCCCGGACAAATCAGATACTTGTTGCCCAGGGTCTTGTTGAACTCGACAGTCGCTTTCAGGTTGTCGCCCTGGAGGGTGCCCAGGCCGGTGTGCGTGCCGCAGCACTTCAGGCCGGCGTCGTCAAGCATCTTCCGCAGTTCCGCAGCCTGCTTGCCGTAGTAGCCGGCGAAATCAACGCCCTCGTAGCCTATGTCTTTGAGGGCTTTGAAGTGTCCGGGGATGTCTTTTTGTATGGTCTCGCGGACACAGTACAGTTGCACGCCAATCGGAATTTTCTTTCTTTCCGCCCATGCCGGCGCGCCCGCGGCCACGGCGGCCACTGCGGCCGCGCCAGTCGCACCCAGCTTCAACGCTTCCCGGCGCGAGATCTGATGCCGTTCCTCCATCGCTCTGCTCCTTTGTCTAAGAACCGCACTCTGGTTTGTGGTGCGGGCTTCCAGCCTGCACCCCTCATGCCTCCTCAATCAGTGCCCTGCTTGTGCAGGCAAGATGCCTGCACCACAACCAGTGCCGGCAAGATGCCTGCACCACAACCAGCGCAGGCAAGATGCCTGCACCACAAGTCCCCATAAGGTATGCTTACACCGCATACATTTGAACTGGGCCATTTCTGCGGTATACTTCCGCGCGGTTCTGGCGGGGGTAACGATGGCGCTGAGCGTTGAGGCAGTGACACAGGTGGTGGTGGTGGTGACGGATCTGGAGCGCGCTAAGCGGTTCTATGGCCGCCTGCTGGCCCTGGAAGAGATTGAGCGCCCTGAGAGCTTCACCTTCCCAGGCGCCTGGTTTAGAGCGGGCACAACCGTAATCCAGTTGGAGGGCCAGGCCCAGCCCGAAGCGGACAGCCGCCGCCGCTTCTGCCTGTGGGTCGAGGACATCGAGGACGCGCGCAAGACCCTGGAAAGCGCGGGTGTGCCAGCAGAGGAGATTAAGCCCAAGATTCCCGGCGTGCGCAGGCTCCTGCTGCGAGACCCCGACGGGAACCGCTTCGAGCTGCAAGGTTCGGACGGCTCGATGTGGGCGGCGTGAGCGTAGGCATCAGGCTTCAGGCGTTAGGCTTTAGGCGTTAGACATTCGTGCCCAGTCCAGATCACCTAGAAACATCTACTGCACCAACACCCTTAAGCACGCGGCCCTTTGAGCGGCGGAGCGTCATGCAGGCGGCGGTGGACGTGGCCGCGCCGGAACAAATCATAAACCACCTGGTGGAGTGTGCGGAGGCCCGCCGCGGCTGCTCCGTGGTGGGCGTTTCCGCGCCTTACGCCACGGCGATGGCTGACGACCCGCAGTTGCGCGAGGCGTTTCTTCGGGCCGACATCCTGGTTCCCGACGGCCAGGGCTTCGCCTGGGCCTGCAAACTGCTGGGCGTGCCGTGTGGGGAGCGTTTGGCCATTCCGGACTTGTGCGAGCGCTTGCTGGCAGAAGGGGGACGGCGCGGCTGGAAGGTCTTCATCTACGGCGCGGCGGCAGAAACGAACGCGCTGGCCTGCGCCAATATCGCGCAACGTTTTCGCGGCCTGAAGGCAGTCGCAGGCCAACAGGGCTACAGCCAGGGCCAGGCTGAAGAAGACGCCGTCATAACGCGCCTGAAGAACGAAAACTACAACCTGTTGATCGTGGCACGTCCCTCGCCGGAGAAGGAAGAGTTCCTGGCGCGCTGTTGCCATGAGGCGGGGGTCGTGGGGCTGGCGGCGGGCGGATACGCCGAGATTTTGGCCGGCAAGGCCCGGCGCGCCCCGGGGCTGGTGCAAGCCTTGGGCCTGGAGTGGCTGTATCGAGTCGTCCAGGAACCCAGGCGGCTGTGGAAACGCGTCGGCTGGGCCAACGCGCGCTTCGCGGCGGCGGCGCTCTGGACCCACCTGTGCGCGCCTGCCGCGCGGCCGTCCTGGGGCTGCCCGGCGGCACACGTGGCGGCCATTGCACTGGCCGTCTGCGCCGCCTACTGCACGTCCTTGAACGTGCCGTACCACTTCGACGATCCTGAGTACATCCAGGACAACCCCACGATCCGTTCTTTCGACAGGCTCAAGGAAATCCAAGTCACGGATTTTCGGAAACTGTGGTGGCTGTCGAACGCGATCTGCTATCGGCTGAGCCAACTCTACGGCAACCACGTCATAGACAGGCCGGACGTACGCATCTTCCACGCCTGGAACATCGCCTGCCACTTTATCGCGGTTTTGGCACTGTACGGACTCCTGCGGCGGGCGTTGCGGGCGAGCGCGCCCGGAACAGGCACAGAGCCGCGACCGTCAGGGAGCGGCAACCCCAGCCTGGCAGCGGGAACACCCTACGATCTTGCCGCCGCGGTCGCGGCCGCGATATTCGCCGCTCATCCGCTGTGCACGGAAGCGGTAACCTACATCAGCGGCCGCGACAATGGTCAGGGGGGCATGTTCTATCTGCTGGGCCTGTATGCCGCGGCAGTCACTTTTGAACGCATGGGGTTGGCTGCGGCCCTGCCCTCTGAAAGAGAGAACGGCCCCCATGCTGCTGACACGCTGCGCTGGCCCAAGTGGTTCTGGCCCGCGGCCGGGACCATGCTTCTGGGGGCCTGCGCGGTCTATACCAAGGAAAGCCACTTGACCTTTTTTCCTTTTGCGGTGCCGCTGGTGTACCTGTTCTTCTACCGGGCGCGCGAGACGGTATCCGCAGCCTTGCTGCTGGCAATTCTCGTGGCGCTGCCCGTTCTGGTGTGGGGCGCGCATGGCCGGCGCGAGGGGTGTTTGGGGTCCGCCTTCCAGATCATCCTGCTGCTGCTGGCTGCGGCGGCCGTCCTGGGCAGAGGACAGGGCGGTTCCGCCACCGCAGCGCCGGACGCAGGCGGGCACGACAGGACGGCGTTTCTGCGGCGGCGCGTGAATCTGAACTGGGCGCTGCTGGCGGTT
>JBEKKG010000904.1:0-3400 GCA_050010835.1 Planctomycetota bacterium | reverse complement strand
CGCGGCCAGCGCAACGAACAGGAAATGGACGTCTCCAGTCCGTCCATCATCCGCGACCCCGAGAAATGCGTGCTCTGCGGCAAGTGCGTGCGCGTGTGCGAGGAGATTCAGGGCGTGGCGGCCATTGACTTCCTCTATCGCGGCGCCAAGGCCCGCGTGGGCACCGTCTTCAACCAGGGGCTCAACGTCTCGAGCTGCGTCAACTGCGGCCAGTGCATCCTGGCCTGCCCGACGGGCGCGCTGACGGAGCACTCCTATCTTAACGAAGTCATCGCGGCGCTCTCCGACCCGAACAAGACCGTCGTGGTCCAGCACGCGCCGGCCGTCTCCGTGACGCTCGCGGAGGAATTCGGCGCCAAGGCGGGCAAGGACGTGGACGGCAAAATGGTGGCGGCCTTGCGGCGCATCGGCTTCGACCGCGTCTTCGACACTTCCTTCACCGCCGACCTGACGATCATGGAGGAGGGTTCGGAACTGGTGCACCGCGTCAAGACGGGCGGCGTGCTGCCCATGCTGACAAGCTGCTCGCCTGGATGGATCAAATTCGTGGAGCAGTTCTATCCCGATTTCATGCCGAACGTTTCGACGTGCAAAAGCCCACAGCAGATGATGGGCGCGATCATCAAGACCTTCTGGGCGGCGCGCGAGAAGCTCGACCCCGCCACGATCGTCAGCGTTTCGATCATGCCCTGCACGGCCAAGAAGTTCGAGTGCAACCGCGAGGAAATGGGCCGCGGCTACGTGCCGGACGTGGACTACGTGCTGACCACCCGCGAACTCGGCGAACTCGTGCGCATGTTCGGCATTGACTTGGATACCCTGGAGCCGGAGGCCGCCGACACGCCATTCGGCGAACGCACCAGCGCCGGGAAAATCTTCGGCGCGAGCGGGGGCGTCATGGAGGCGGCGGTGCGTTCGGCCCACTTCCTGCTTACGGGCAAGGAAATGGGCGACCTGAAGATTCAGCCGCTCCGCGGGCTCAAGGGCTGCAAGGAACTGCGCGCCAAGATCGGCGGCCTCGAAGTGGGCGCGGCAGTGGTCAGCGGCCTGGCCAACGCCCGCGCGCTCCTGGAGCAGCTCCGCAACGGGCGCAAGGACCTGCATTTCATCGAAGTGATGACCTGCCCCGGCGGCTGCATTGCAGGTGGCGGCCAGCCGATCGGCACGGACCAGGAAGCCATCCGTGCGCGCATGCAGGCGTTGTACCAGATTGACCGGGACGCCCCGGTGCGGGTGAGCCATCAGAACGAATGGGTCAAGCGGCTCTATAAAGAGTTCCTGGGCGAGCCGTTGGGCGAGAAGAGCCATCACCTGCTCCACACCCACTACCACAAGCGCGAGGTGTTGGTGTAGCGTCAATCGTGGAGTGTGGCGCGTGAAGCGTGACAAGTGTGAAACGTTTTAAGGAATGAGAACATGAGCGATGCGCAGAAGATCCTGGTGGTGGATGACGATCCGGATATCGTTGAGCAACTGACCTTGTTGCTGAAGAAGGAAGGCTATGCGATCGTCGCGGCCGGCAGCATGGAAGAAGCCGAGCAGGCCCTCCTGACGGTGAAGCCGGACCTGGCGATCGTGGACCTGATGATGGAACACAAGGACTCCGGCTTCGTGCTTTGCCACGAGATCAAGAAACTGTACCCCGGCTTGCCGGTGATAGTTCTCACCGGAGTCAAGGCCGAAACCGGCCTCTCGTTCGGCGCCTCATCGGCCGACGAGCAGTCGTGGGTCAAGGCTGACCGCGTGCTGGACAAGCCGGTCCGGCCGGAGCAACTGAAAAACGAAATCCGGCACCTGCTGTCCAGCGCGGGCAAGTGTTGCGCAGCCGCAGCGCAGGCGCACTGAGTGTAGCGCAGGCTTCCAGCCTGCACCTCTTCGTGCACCTTAACCCAAGCGCTACGGGCAGGCAAGATGCCTGTGCTACGGAGTTGAGGTGCACGCTTGAAACATCCGACCGATTTGCCCTTTGTCACCACTATCCCGGAGCGGTGCCGCGTCTGCTATACCTGCGTGCGCGAGTGCCCGGCGAAGGCCATTCGCATCGCCGAAGGCCGCGCCATGATTCTGGGGGAACGGTGCATCGCCTGCGGCAACTGCGTGCGCGTCTGCAGCCAGCGCGCCAAGCAAGTGATTGACACTACTCCGGAGGTGGAACAGCTCTTGGCGTCCGGCGCGCCGGTCGCGGCCTGTCTGGCGCCGAGTTTCCCGGCTGAATTCGCGGGCCTGGAGCACACCCGCGTGGTGGGCATGCTGCGCAAGCTGGGTTTCGCCCTGGTAACGGAAGTGGCCTTCGGCGCGGACCTGGTGGCGCGGGCCTACGCCAACCTGCTCAAGAACGCAGATTGGCGGCCGGAGTCCGTGACACGGGCCTCGGGGCTCTTCCGCGTCGTGCCGGATAGCGCCACGCGGCGCTACATCGCTACGACCTGCCCGGCGGCCGTAGGTTACATCGAACGCTACTATCCGCACTTGGTGAACGTTTTGGCGCCGATCGTCTCCCCGATGGAGGCCATGGCCCGCGCTTTGAGATGCCTGCACCCCGATTCCGGGGACACGATGCCGAATTCCGGGGACACGATCCCGGATTCCGGGGACATGACCCGATTTCCGGCTGTTTGGAAATCGGGATCGTGTTCCCGGAATCCGGAAATCGGGTCATGTCCCCGAAATCTGAAAATTGTTTTCATCGGCCCGTGCATCGCCAAGAAAGCAGAGGCCTCAAGTTCGGTGCTGGATAGCGCCGTGGACGCGGTCATCACCTTTGCCGAACTGCGGCGCCTGCTGGAACGCCACGGGGTGGTGGCGGAGGCGGTGCAGCCGAGCGAGTTCGACCCGCCGCACCCCAGCCGGGGCGCGCTCTTTTCCATCAAGCGCGGGATGCTTCAGGCAGCGGGGCTCAGCGAAGACCCTCTGGCCGGCGCGGTCATTGCGGCGCACGGCCGCACGGATTTTGTGCACGCCATAGACGAGTTCGAGTCGGGGCAGCTCGACGCGCGGTTCCTGGAGTTGCTGTGCTGCAACGGCTGCATCATGGGTGCGGGGATGAGCCAGCAAGCGCCGATGTTCAAGCGCCGCGCCCAGGTGGCCCAGTATGTGCGCCAGCGCCTGGCCGGCCTTGACAGGGCCGCCTGGCAACAGGCCATGGACCGGTTCGCCGGCCTGGACCTGAGCCGCCGCTACAGTGCCAACGACCAGCGCGTGCCGCCGCCCTCGAAAGCCGACCTGATGCGCATCCTGGGCCTGCTGGGCAAGTCCAAGCCTGAAGATGAACTCAACTGCGGCGCTTGCGGCTACGACACCTGCCTGGAACACGCGGTCGCCATTCACAAGGGCCTGGCGGGCAACGAGATGTGCCTGCCGTACACCATCGAGAAGCTGCACGAGACGATCAAGGAGGTGG
>JBEKKG010000903.1:0-3400 GCA_050010835.1 Planctomycetota bacterium | reverse complement strand
CGCCGCCGCCGAAGCGATGTTCACGACGGCCCCTTTCCGGCGCGCGATCATCCCTGGACAAACCGCGCGGCAGACCAGCATCGTGCCCATAAGGTTGCAGTCCAGGATGTAACGGACGTCCTCCAGCGGGATGCCCAAGGCGTTGTTGGGCCGTGGTTTGCCGCCCCGCACCGCGATGTCGCCGCCCGCGCAGTTCACCAGGATGGTGAGCGGCCCGAGAGCCGCCTCCGCGCGGCTCACAAAATCCTTGACGCTGGCTTCGCTGGCCACGTCGCCGGTTACAGCCACGGTCTTGACGCCGTGCCGCGCCAAGCGCGCCGCCACTTCGTCCAGGTCCTTGGCTTCGCCGAACTCGGCAGGCGCTGCCTGTGAAATGTCATGCACGGCGACCGCGGCGCCGAGTTCTGCAAGCCGCTCCACCATCGCATGTCCCAATCCCCGCCCCGAGCCCGTGACCAGGGCCACTTCGCCGGAAAGAATCTTGTCCATGACGACCACTCCTTCTTCACCACAGGAACTGAATGTGAAGAATGGGAAGAATGCTCACCATTCATTTCTTCCCATCATTCCCATCCTTCCCATCCCCTCTCCCTAAAGTGCGCCCTCGACGGACGCAATGTGCGATTGCACCCAGCGCGCCACAACCGCGTTGGACAGCACGCCCGGCACGGAAAGCGCCAGAGTCCGGTTCACGAAGCCCTGTGCCACTCTGACCGGTTGCCCCGGTTCAAGCCAGGTTCGCCGCCGCGCCAGCAGCCCCAGTGTAGGCAGGCCGATGAGCACCGGCCACAGACAGGCCAGACGCAGGCGCACACAACGGCGCGGGATGGCCAGCGTGTAGCGCAGCGCTTCCCGGTAATGCCCCAGGGCCACGCGCAGCAAGCCGGTGAGGACGCGGCGCGCCGTGTCGCTGTTCTCAGCCTTCAGCAGGTCCTCGGGACGCAAGCCTACCCGCGCCAGCAAGTCCCGTGGAAAGTAGCAGCGGCCCATACGCAGATCGCGCGGACAGTCGCGCAGGACATTGGTCAGTTGCAGCGCTTTGCCGAAGCGCACCCCGCACGCGGACATCTCCTCAACTTGCCAGCCGCGCAACGCCGGTGTGTGCAGCATCGTGATCATGGTCCAGAATTCACCCACGCAGCCGGCCACCAGGTAGATGTAGCGATCCAGTTCCTCCATATTGCGCAGCGCCACGATTTCTCCGGAAGTCTCCAGGGGGAAAGTTACAAGGTCCATTTCCATGCCGCGGGTAAGCGTAGTGACCACGCCGCGGACTTGGCGGCGGTCCGCTTCCGGGAGCGTGTCCAGGAGGCGCACGGCGGGAACGAGGGACTGGAGCAGCAGGCGTTCGGAGGAGTCCTTCTGGTGCTCGGTGAGCGCGTCCTGGATTTCGCGCAACCGCGCGTCGTCGGCCGGGCCGTTGACCTGGGCGCGGAAAGCCAAGAGCAGTTCGAGGCGGCGGGGCGGCGGCAGAAGCTGCGTGTCCGCGATGGTGTCTCCGGCGCGCGCCAGCAAATACGCCAGGCCCACAGGGGCCCGCAGACCCGCCGGCAGCACCCGCAGGGTCAGGTAAAAAGAGCGCGAGACACTCTTCAGCAGAGGGCCAAGGAGGGCGCGGCGGGAAGAAACGGGTGTGGATTCCGCAAGCATCCATCAAAGGATAAGACAAAAACTAGAAACTAGAAACTCGAAATCTGAAACTCGGTAACCGTTCGGAAAAATCGTGGACAGAAAAATCGTGGGCACACCACTCGATAGTTGGGCTCGTGGCCTGGATAGGCGGACTGCAGCCCCTGTCAGCTTGCACTCTTCGCTGCCGCCACGACCGGGGCCGGCCGGGCTGTTTGGACGGGCCTCCTCTGTGCGGCAGGCCCCACTGCCTGGCCCAGAGGCGCCCGCGGTCCCAGAAGCGCTTGGTCCTTCTTCCTCCTGCCTTTCTTGATAGCGCCGGGCGGCGGCGTTACATTCTTGAAGGTGGGATCGAAGCCGCTCTGCATCTTGCGGGTCAAGGGATCGGATGGACTCCGCAACGCTGCACGTTCTTGGGGGGACATACGTGCAAGCCTCTCGTCTGAGAGCCGCATGTTTTCAGCATGTTCTGCCCAGAACTCCTCACTTGATAATCCGGGGGTCTTGGATTTCATATCTCCCTCGCCAGGATCTCAATCCGATCTGCCATCGGCTTCACGTCCAGAACTTCAAACCTGCTTCCCGTTCTGAATAGTACTTCATGTTCTGAAGGTTTGCCAGCGATGCTCTCTATTTTCCTGGCAGTTCTCGCCGCGAAAATGAACCCGACGTTCCCTTGTCGGCCGTTGTAATCATCAATCCCATGCGTCGCAGATGTGAAGGCGTCTTCCGTTACTACCGCGCCCTTCGCGTAGCGTTTCAGGAAGGCGGAGGCATCGCCTTTGATGGTGATCTTGCGATAGACCCGGCCTTCATGGACCGGGGCCTTGGACAAGGCTTTGTCAAGCAGCCGCCTCAAGGCGCGGTTGTGTTCATCCGGCCGGCCTGCTCTCAGTTGCCGGTTCAATTTCTCGATCTTCTCCAGGTCCGTGCTGTAGTGGTAGACAATCGCCGCTTCCGCATCTGTCCAGTTGCCGAGAACGCGCATGGGAGCGATCTTGGCGAACTCCTCAAACGACTTCCTGACGGCTGGATCGCGTTTCACCAGCGCAAAATCCTGGTTCCAGGCCTGATCATCTTCAAAAGCTGATTGGGTTGGTGCATCCTGGCGAGGCGGTGGCTGGCGCCCGGGCGGTTGCTCCGAAGAGGGCAAGAGTTTCTGCGGCTTCATCTGTGACTCACAGCCGGTTGCCAAGCCTATAGCGTCGTGTTCCCGGGTCAACTCGCCCGCCAACGTGGCTCGCTGAGAAAAGGAGGGACGAACTATGCGGGCAAACAAACTGGCGGCCCTTGCGGGCCGCCAGTTCCGTGCAGTTCCGTAGCGCAATCCTCTGGATTGCGCCGCGACCCGGAGGGTCGCGTTACATGTCGAAGTACAGGTAGAATTCGTGAGGGTGGGGGCGCAGGCGGACAGGATCGCACTCCTTCTCGCGTTTGTAGCCGATCCAGGTTTCGATGACGTCCTTGGTGAAGACGTCGCCTTTGAGCAGGAAGTCGTGGTCCTTTTCGAGGCAATCGAGGGCCTCTTCGAGGCTGCCCGGAGTATTGGCGACCTTGGCCAGTTCTTCGGGAGGCAGATCGTAGATGTCCTTGTCCATGGGCGCGCCCGGATCAATCTTGTTCTGGATGCCGTCCACCGCGGCCATGAGCATGGCGGCAAAGCATAGGTACGGGTTGCAGCTCGGGTCGGGACAGCGGAACTCGACGCGCTTGGCCTTCGGGCTGGGGCTGTAAACCGGGATGCGGCAGCAGGCCGAACGGTTGCGGGCGC
>JBEKKG010000902.1:0-3405 GCA_050010835.1 Planctomycetota bacterium | reverse complement strand
TCCTTCATGATGAACTCGACCGGCGTCCTTTCGTCCACGGCGTAGCCGGCGCGCGTAAGGCTCACCTTACGGTACGGGATCTGTTTGCCATTCTTCTCGAAGACCGCATCCAAGAGTTGTACGAGTCCCGCACGTGCCATAGCGCCGAGCACTTCTTCGAATCCGTCGCGGCTGATCTCGTGGTTGGGACACAATTCACCGTGCAGCTTGCCCGTTGATTTCGCGCCGCCTGAGCGCAACGCGGCTACCACACGCAAGAGCGCCGTGTGCTCCGCCTCCGTGGCGGTTCGGAACCGTTGCGCGGCGCACTGCCCCGGAGCGCAGAAATCGCAGATGCCGCACCGCTTCTGTCCGTCCGCGAGGTCGCCAAAGTGGCGCACCAGGGTGGCCATGCGGCACTGGTTGCTCTCCGCGCAGCGGATCATCTGGTCGATTTGTGCCCGCTTCTGCTCACCCTGGGCGATATAGGATGCGTGCCACTGGTCGTGGCCCCGGCTTACGTTATCGGCGAAATCCACCACGGCGCCGCCGTGGGTCCACAGCTTCTCGATAGCCCTGTCAAACACCTCCTCATCCATCCGGAGTTGCTGCTGCAGCGATGCCTTTTCCTGAGGTTCGGCCCGAAGCCGGCCGAAGATCTCGTCCAGCACGCTCACCTCTGGATAATCCCGCTCGAAGAAGAAGTCGTGCGTGTAGCGATCGGCGTAGGAGTGCATCAAAACCGCGCGGCTGGGCTCTCCGTCACGCCCGGCGCGTCCGATTTCCTGGTAGTACGCTTCCAGGCTCCCTGGCAAGGCCGTGTGGATCACCGTGCGGACGTCGGCTTTGTCAATCCCCATGCCGAAGGCAATGGTCGCCACCATGACCTCGATCCGGCCCTTGAGGAAATCCTCCTGGACTTGCTGACGCCGCGGGGCATCGAGCCCGGCGTGGTATGCTGCAGCGGGAAAGTTCGCGGCGAGTTGGACTGCCAGACCCTCGGTCTGCTTCCGCGTCGGTGTGTAGACGATGGCTGGCCTGCGCTCCGCCTCACCCAACAGCCCGCGGGTGAGCTCGGCCCGTTGGGAAGGCGCGATCTCGACAACCTCAATCGCGATGTTGGCGCGCCGAAACCCATGAACGAAGCGGGCCGGCTGCGCCAGCCGCAACTGCTCGGTGATGTCATTCTGAACGATGGGCGTGGCCGTAGCGGTCAGCGCCATCACCGGCGCCGGGCGCAAGCGGGGCAGGTGCTGGCCGAGCATGCGGTAATCCGGCCGGAAATCGTGCCCCCACTGCGAGATGCAGTGGGCCTCGTCAATGGCGATGAGGGACAGCGGCCGTTTGCCCAGCATATCCGGGAAAGCGGCGACGCGCAGCCGCTCCGGCGCGATGAAGAGGAACTGCAGCTTGCCGCTGAGGTAATCAAGGCAGGCCTGGCGCGAGTCGGGGCGGGGGCGGCCGGAATGGATGCGCTCCACGGCAAAGCCCAGTTTCTTGAGCTTCGCCACCTGATCTTCCATCAAGGCAATGAGCGGGCTGATCACGAGCGTGGTCCCGCCGCGAGCGATGCCTGGCAATTGGTAGCAAAGCGATTTGCCGGACCCGGTCGGCATGACCAGCAGCACGTCCCGACCCTCGATGGCCGCCCGGCAGACGGCTTCCTGGTTGGGCCGGAAGGAGGAGAAGCCGAACGCACTGTGCAGGAGACTCTCCAGGTCGCCCGTTGGCGCCGCTGCGGTCATGGGCGCCTTCAGCGGGGCAGAAACTGTCTGCCCACTTGCGGCTGCCACCGCCATGGCGGCCTTGGCGGCCTGCGGCGTCTGCCCCACCTTGCTTACCACTTCCCGCACATAATCCTCGATCCCTTTCAGAAACGGCCCTAGCCGAGCTTCCCCGCGCTGGATGCGCTTGAGATAAGCCTCCCACTGGCCGGTCATGGCGGGGCTCTTCACCTCGGCATGGACGACTTCGATCAGCCGGATGCCCTTGTCGGTGGCTTCCAGGCTCTTGCCCTGCCGCACGATGTAGTCCCGCTTGAGTAGCACCTCGATGATGGCCGCGCGCGTCGCGGGCGTGCCCAGCCCGGTTTCCTTCATGGCTTCCGACAGTTCCTTCTCGTCGAGAGTCTTGCCTGCCGTCTCCATGGCCGTGAGCAGCGTGCCTTCCGTGAAGCGCTTGGGCGGCCGAGTCTTCTTTTTCAAGGCTTTGACATCGATCACCTCCTGCGGCTGTCCCTTCGCCAGACCCGGCGGCAGGGCCTGCTCCCCTCGCTCTTCCTCGCCGCTTCCCGGACCCCGCTTCGTCTTCTTCTCAACGGAGAGATCCAGCACCTTCCAGCCTGGCTGCTGCACCGCAGTTCCTGCCGAGTGATAGCGGTCGGTAAGGTCGCCATTCGTAATGGCGGTGATCACCGTCGTGACCGACCAGATGTGGTCGTCTTGCCAGGCGCTGAGGAGACGCCGGCAGATCAGATCGTAGATCTTTCCTTCCTCCACCGAGAGATGGGCCTTCGCGGGTGAGGTGACGGTGGGAATGATGGCGTGATGGTCGGTCACCTTGGAGTCGTCGACGAACCGCCGCCCCAGGGCGCGCTCCCCCGTGCCGGGCGCAAGATGCTCCAGGTAAGGCCCTTCGATGTTCTTGACGATCCGCGGCAGGGTCCCCGCCACCTCCTGCGAGAGGTGTCGGCTGTCCGTGCGCGGATAACTGATGAGCTTGTGGCTCTCATACAGCGCCTGCGCGAGGTCTAGCGTCTTCTGCGCGCTGAAGCCGTACAAGCGGTTGGCGTGCCGCTGGAGTTCCGTGAGGTCGTAAAGCAGGGGCGGCGCCAGGCGCTGGGTTTCGGCTTTGATGGACTCGATGGAGGCCTGCCCCCGGCGCGCCCGCTCGACAATGCGGTTCGCCTCTTGTCCGTCGGCAGGCAACCGCATCGCCTGTTGCAGCGATTCCTTGTCTGCCCCCTCGGCCGGCCGCGCCCCAAACCACCCGTGCTGCCGGACGCGGTCGTTTGGCCCGTGGCCGGGCAGCGCGACGAACCCAAGGACGGCATCCTCTTCAGCTCTGACATTTACGAGGGTACGCCGGCATCATTGCGCGGCAAAGCCAAGTTCCTTCGCGTGCTCAGCATTGACCACAAGACTTACACCTACTGGTATCAACGCCCTTACATCTCGACCGGTCCAGTGGTGTCCGGCGTCCAGTCCGACGGGGTGAAGCGTATCCTCGGCACGGTGCCGATCGAAGCGGACGGTTCGGTGGCCTTCCGGGCGCCCGCCGGCATTCCTCTGCACTTTCAGTTGCTGGATGCGGACCAGCGCGCACTTCAGACCATGCGCAGCTTTGCGAACGTGATGCCGGGCGAAAGCCGCGGGTGCCTGGGCTGCCACGAACTGCACTGCGTGACCCCGCCGACCACCGCCGAGG
>JBEKKG010000901.1:0-3412 GCA_050010835.1 Planctomycetota bacterium | reverse complement strand
CAAAGCACCGAGTTGCTGCGCCGCAATGTAGAGAGTTGCATCTACGCCTGGCGGCGATCCACTGGTCGCCTGCCTCCCTCACGCCGCTTCCCTGCCGACCAAAAACGGTTACAGTAGAGCTACCCTATACGGGCAAGAGGGCAGATGTCCCCGTTGCAATGCGCTTGTCACCTGGGAGTCTGGTACGGCGTCCGGGGCGCCGCCACCCTCACCCCAACCCTCTCCCCCAGGGGGAGAGGAAGGGGTGAGGGGGCCGCCGTTGCGCCCGGGCGAGCCGTCGTTCCCGGAGCGGATGAAGGCCAATAAAGCCTTGGCGGGGCGCCTGTGCCCAAGCTGTTCACAAGAAATCGAGCTGGGCGACGACGTCTGGAACTGCCCGACCTGCCAGGGCACGATGCATCAGGCGTGCAGGGAGTCCGCAGGCGGCTGCGCCAATCCCGCCTGCCCCAGCCGGGCGCAGGTTGCGCCGCCGCGGATGGCCGCGGCGCCGGGCGCGCCTGAAACCGGCGATCTGGTGGCCTGCCGCTTCTGTGGCGAGAAGATAATGCGCAAGGCCCGCAAATGCCGCTTTTGCGGGGAGTTCCAGTTTGAAGGCGAACGTGCCGCGCGGGACAGAAAGGCCAAGCAGTCAAGCGGGGACGAGAACCTTACCTGGGGCGAGATACTCTTTGGCATTTTGTGCGGCGGGATCGCGTGCATCTTTGCCATTGTCTGGCTCATCCAAGGCAAGAAGAAGGGCTGGAAGCTGCTGCTCATTGCCGTCATTGCGCAGATCATCTTCGCCCTGATACAGATGGCGGCGAAGCGTTAGCCCGGATCATTCACCACAGGGACACAGAGGCACAGAGAAAGGATTTTGGATTGCCGAAACATTGTGAACCGTCCAACTCCTGTCCTTCTCTGTGTCTCTGTGTCTCTGTGGTGAATAGTCGAGGTTTGAGGGGGATGTGTGTTGCGCAGGAGTGACCGATGACGGAACCCCAGGCCAAGCAGGTGCAAAGGCTGGAGCAGTTCGAGGCCGGCACCAAGACGGCGGGCAAACTGTGCGCCATTTGCCAGACCGTCATCGTGGCCGGCGAACGCATCGTTTATTGCCCGCACTGTGCGCTGCCGTTTCACGACGAGTGCTGGCAAGAGAATCAGGGCTGCTCGGCCTACGGCTGCGCAGGCGCGCCCAAGACGGCCAAAGCGCAGGCCGGGGCCCTGCCGGTTACCAATGCCTGGGGCGGCGAGAAGCGCTGTCCCGCTTGCGGGAAGTCCATCAAGGCGGAGGCGTTGAAGTGCCGCTTCTGCGGCGCGGCCTTCGATACACGCGACGTGATCGCAAAAGAGGAGTACGCGAGCCGGGATTACGAGGGCACCGAGTATGCGGCAGCGCGCAACAAAGTCGTGCTGCTGTTCCTGCTTTCGGCCGCGGGCTGCCTCGCCCCGCTGGGTCTGATCCTTGCCACGGTTCTGGTCTCTACCAAGCACTTGATGGGTATTGACTATCAGCGCTTGCCTGCGGCGCTGAAGGCCGTACTATGGAGTGCGGTAGGCGTCGGGTGCCTGATGATCCTTATCGGAGCGATGCTGATAATACTGGACTGAGCCGCGCAGCCATGGAACAACCCAAGCCACCGGAGCCCACCGCCGCCAGTCTCTTCCACGCCGGCAATACCTGCCCGCACTGCCAGGAGACCATCGCCGCCGGGCAATGGATTGTCACCTGTCCCAGTTGCGGCAGCATCCATCACGAAACCTGCTGGACTAACAAGGGCGGCTGTTCGTCCTACCACTGCGACACTGCCGTCAGCATCAGCGCCGCGCACCTGCACCCCGACATCGTCATCTCCAACGGCGAACTGGCCAACGTCCAGGTCCCCCCTGCGGCCCCGAAGCGCACCCCGCAGCAGGTGGCGGCGCAGTTCCTGCCCCAGCAGCCCCAGCGTGCCAGCCGGCTGGCCATTGCGAGCGCCCTGCTGGCCGCTTTTAGCCTCTTGGGTCTGGTAGGTGCGTTCGCGCGCAACCCACAACTGGTCATGGTGGGTATTGCCGTGGCCCTGGGAGCGCTGGCGCTGGGCGTGGTTTCCATGGTCTTCATCAGCAATGCGGCGAACCGGCTCTCGGGCTTTCCGGTCGCCAGCGGCGGGGTCATCGCCACAGTGCTGTTGATCATCGTCTACTTCGTATGTCTGGGCTCGCAACTGGAAGGCCACGCGCTGCAGTTCCGCACAGACCTGCGCATCTCCGAGAACCAGCCCACGGAAGAACAGCTCTCCAAAATGCCCCCGGCGGCGGCCAAGGCGATGCGGGCCAATGTCGTCATCAAGTGCAGCGGCGGGTTCGGGGGCCAGTCGCGTTACGGTTCGGGCATCATCACCAGGCTGGAGAACCACAAGGCTTACATTCTCACCAACAAGCACGTCATTGGAGACGGCAAGGCCGGCTCCATTTTCATCGTCTTCTACAGCGGCGAGCAGAGCAACGCGGTGGTGGAGCGGAGCGCGCCGGGGGACCTCGATATCGCGGTGCTCACCTGCCAGGTCCTCACCATGGCCAAGTACGAGCCGCTCAAGCTGGCCTCCACGCTGCTCAACGCCGGCGAAAAGGTCTTTGCGGTCGGCAATCCGCTGGGCCTGCCCTGGACCTATACCGAAGGCACCATCTCCAGCCTGCGCAAGATCTCCGCCCAGCCGCAGGATACGGACCTGTACCAGACCTCGACGCCGATCAACTCGGGCAACAGCGGCGGCGGACTTTACACCATGGACGGCGTGCTCATCGGCGTGAACACGCTCACCGAAGACAAGTCCATTGCGGAGGCGCTCAACTTCTCCATCGCGACCACCAGCATCCTGCGGTTCCTGGATGCACGGGAACGCGAGCGCTTCTTGGGCCAGTGAGCCCGGCGGCTGTACCGCCGGCGTCCCGCCGGCTAATGCCCGGCGATGTAAGGGCACGCCGCCGCTTGCCGGCGAGACGCCGGCGGTACGAAGCAGAGCGGCAGGGGGCAACTGATGAGCGTACGGCTGCGGCGGCTGAAAGCAGACTACGACAAACTGTGTACGATCTTCACCCAGAACTCCAACCAGTGGCGCGGCAAACCGGTCTCCGACTCCAACGCCCTCCTCTTCAAAGAAAAATGGTGCGAATCGGGGCTTCACGAGATCGTCAGCCACGACATCTACCTGGTCAACCTTGCCTCCGCGCCCGGCGAGATCAGGGAGAAGAGCCTGGTCGCCTTCCGCGAAGAGATGGAGAGATGCAGCCGGCTGGGGATCAGCAAGATCGTCATGCACCCCGGCGCCCATCTGGGTGACGGTGAAGAGGCAGGGATCCGGCGGATCTGCGAGGCATTCGACCATCTCTTCGAAAGCGTCCCCGAGTATAAGGGCAATGTCCTTCTGGAGGCCACCGCCGGTCAGGGGTC
>JBEKKG010000900.1:0-3417 GCA_050010835.1 Planctomycetota bacterium | reverse complement strand
CGCCTTTTGCCAGCTTGATCTTCACGCCTCTGGACGACGCGCCGCTCCAGGAGTCCAGGCATATCCTGATCACAGCCCTGGCGCGCGACCAGCAAAGCAACGCCCAGTATAACGCCGACGGCAGCCAGCTTCTCGCCGTGGGCGGCCCGCCGTTGTTGCTGGAACCCGTCCAGGCTGCCATCACGCTGAAGGGCGCGCCGCCCAAAGAGATCAACGTCGTGGATATCTATGGCGTGCCGACGGGCCAGAAGGTCAAGCCCGAGGGCGAGACGTTTTCGATAGATGGGCGGTACAGGACGTACTACTACGAAGTGAAGAGGTAGTGCTACAACGACTTTTTGCCACAGAGGACACAGAGAAAATGGATAAGACAGAACCCCACCTCTGTGTCCTCTGTGGCTGATCGTTCGTTTCAGTCGCGGCTGACATAGGGAACGTACCGTTGGTCGCGGCCGAGGATATGGCGGATCAGCCACGAGCCGGCCCAGTCCATTACTTCGTTGGGCTCGATGTCCTTGCCCCTGTCGAAGTCCTTCTTGATAAGCACGGCCTTGGTTATGAACTTGCGGTGGCGCCCCTTGTGGTCCTCAGACTGCGGGTAAGCGCACTGTTCCAGGAGGCGCTCCTCGGCAGAGAAGTGGTAGGTGGCGTAGTCAAGCAGCTCATTCAGAACGATTCCCAAAGCGGCGCGGTCGCCATTCTTCACTTTGTCAAGTTTGTTGATCAACGTAAAGAATTGCTTGTGCTGGCCGTCAATCTCCGCGACATGCACGCTGTACTCGTCTTTCCAACAGGCCAAACTCATTGTTTTCCCCTTCTCTATTGCGGGCCGGAGGTCCGGGTTTCAAAGCGCAGGCAACTCTACGCCGGCCAGCGGTAATCTCAATGGGCATTCGCGGGAACGCCGCCGCTGCCGGCAGGCGGTTCGCGCGGTCCGTTCTTCTGGGCCTCAGTTACCTGCGCCAGCGGGAAATAGAGGTCAAAGACGGCCCCTTTGCCTTCTTCGCTTTGCACCAGGATCGCGCCATGGTGGCTCTTGACCGTGCCGTAAACCGCGGCCAGACCGAGGCCCGTGCCCTTGCCGGCTTCCTTCGTTGTGAAGAAGGGTTCGAAGATGCGCCAGAGCGTCTCTTTGCTGATCCCAATGCCGGTGTCGCGGACAGTCACCCGGACGTAGTCGCCGGGCTGCAACTCAAAAGCGCTCGCCTGGCAGAAGGCCGCGTCCAAAGCGGCCGTGCTGGTCCGGATGGCCAGCCGTCCGCCGTTGGGCATGGCGTCCCTGGCATTCAGGCCCAGGTTCAGAAAGGCGCTTTCCAGTTGTGGCGCATCGCCGGCGATGACGCTCTTGGGGGCGTCCAGGTCGAGCGTAATCGCCATCCGCTTGTCCAGGTTGCTCCCCTCCAAAAGGACCAGGGCAGCGCGGATGCACTCGTGAATGTTCAGGGGGACGAAGGGCACATTGGCTTTGCGCGAAAAGGCGAGCAGTTTCTTGGTCAGGTCCGCTGCCCGTCCGGCCGCCGCGAGGATGCGGGAAGCATCCTGCCGCGCGCTGCTGCCCTCGGGCAATTGCAGCTCCAGCAGTTCGGCCAGGCCCATGATGCCCATAAGCACGTTGTTGAAGTCATGAGCAATGCCGCCGGCGAGCGCGCCGATGGCATCCATGCGTTCGGCCTGGCGCAACTGCATTTCCAGTTGATAGTTTCCGGCCACGTCGTGAAAGGCCAGGACGACGCCGGCCAGGCCGCCTGCCGCGTTCACAATGGGCGCGCAACTGCCGGCGACCTGCCGCCGGGTGCCGTCCCGGGAGAGCAGCACAGTGTGTTCCGCCAGAGCTGCCACCTTGCCTGCACGCATGACTTTGACGAATAGGTTTTCGGCTGGGCGCGAGGCCGGGGCGTCCTCAATGCGGAAGACCTCTTCAAGCGGGCGGCCAAGCGCGGAGCGTTCCGTCCAGCCGGTCAACGTCTCGGCCGCCAGGTTCATGCGGGCCACCTTGCCCAGGCCATCTGTGGCGATCACTCCGCCGCCAATGCTGCGCAACGTGATCTCCAGGCTTTCGAGGTTCTGCTGCAGCTCCCGCACCTTGTCGCGGATTGATTCGCTCATCGCCGCGAGGCCCTGCGACAGAGACGCCAGTTCGCTGCTGCCGGAAGCCCGGTAGCCGGTGCGCCAGTTGCCGGCGGCGATGTCCCGCGCCACTTCGGCCAGCTTGGCGATGGGCTGGGCGATTCTGTCGGCCAAGATAAAGCTCAACACGATCCCAAGCACAAGGACCGCGCAGGTTATCGCCAGCGAACTCATCTGCGTCTGATAGGAAAAGAACGAGCGGATGCCGGCCGATGCCATGACCAGAAGGCTCATCAGCATGGCAATCTGGTAACGCAACTTCATGGTTTTTCCCTGCCAGAAAGCCATTATAACATACGGGAAGAAGTTCGCAGTGCCATTTATGGGCGGGGTTGACAAGCCCATCAGGAGGTGGTTGAATCTTTCTGTGAGGGTTCGCCGACTGGCCGCCGAGGAGGGATTGAAAATGGGAAGCGTCAAAGAGATTTTGGCCCGGCGGTTGAGTTCAGAGGGGTTCGACAGGCGCCTTGGCCAGTACTTTTGTTTTGCCGGCGCACCGGTGATCCTCGTGCTTGCCATCTGGAAGCTGGGGAGCCTTCGTCTTGACGAATTCCAACTGCTGGTGGGGGTGGTATCAGTGATAACCTCGGCGATGGTTATGGTTATTCTGGGGTTCTTGATTGCTCCTTACAATCATAAAGACCCCGTAACCGTTAAGCCGGATCCGCGACCGTGAGGGGCCCGGACTGAACGCTTACCGATATCCGCAATCCGAAATTGGATCAGGCTTCCCAGCCCGCGCGGTATTCGCGTTGGAGATGCTTGTTAAGGTCCGGGATGTTGGTGCACTTCATGTTCGGCCCGTCCCACTCCACCTTCTTTCCCAGACCGGCCTTGATGGCCAGGCAGCCGAGCAGGACCACTTCGGCCAGTCTGGAGGCGACTCCAAAGTTGGAGCAGGCCGGTTCACCGCCGCGGCAGGCGCGGAAGAAATCGCCGTGATGTGTTGTGCCTTTCATTATCCTGGCGAGTGTCTTTTCGGGCGGGGGGAAGGCCTTATGCGCCTCTTCGGGAATGATACGTGTGCCCTCACCGTATGTCCCGGTGTACATGATGCCCTTTTCGCCGATGTATAGCGTGCCGTTGCCACCGAGGTCGCGGCTATACTTCTTCTCCAATTCGACGACGAGCGGCGGGCGGTTGCGCGCCGCCTTGCCCACGCTATCCGGCGTATCGCCCTGTTCGGCTTTCTTGACCCCTTGCCGTTTGCCGTCGTACCAGTAGAGTTTGACGGGCGGCATGTCTTCGCGGGCCGGGAAATCCCAGCGGATCCGGGTGCAGATGGGGTAG
>JBEKKG010000899.1:0-3424 GCA_050010835.1 Planctomycetota bacterium | reverse complement strand
GGCTGGTAATATCCGAGCGGGGCCTAGTAAAATCCGAGTGGAACCTGGTAAAATCCGAGCGAAGTCCGGTGATTTCCGGGCGACCGGCCCTTGGGGGTTGCCTATCCTGCCAAGTGTCCCATATATCCATGATATGCACAACGATTTCCAGTTTTTTTGCCATATCTTTAAGGACTTACATGACCGGCGGAGAAAAAGTCGCCACAGAGGACAGGCTGTGGGATTTGCTCACACGGGTACACGGTGGGAGTTATCGCGCACAACCGTCCAAACGAGCATACATCCGAAAAGC
The DNA here is from genome assembly GCA_050010835.1 of Planctomycetota bacterium. Taxonomy (GTDB): domain Bacteria; phylum Planctomycetota; class SZUA-567; order H5-PLA8; family H5-PLA8; genus JAPLOD01. The sequence goes on along the minus strand of JBEKKG010000899.1, from coordinate 3,132 downwards.
CAACGGCCAGCAGCGGCCCTTGGGTATCGCCGCGCGGCTGGAGGCAAAACTGAAGTGGGACCCCAAGGAGGAAAAGTTCGCTGGCAACGATGAAGCAAACAAGCGGCTGACGCGGCCGCTGTACAACGGTTGTATACTGTGAACGGAGGAGTCCGCAAATGAATCGTCGCATGGGCTTGCTGTTGTACGCCTGTCTGGGCCTCGCCTGCGCCCCAGCCGTTGGCGCCGAAGAACCGCTGGGCTGGCGCGTGGGGCCGACCGCGTGGAGTTTTCGGATGTTCACGTTCTTCGAGGCCATCGAGAAGACCGCGGCGCTGGGCATGGGCTACCTGGAGGCTTTCCAAGGCCAGCGCGTCAGCAAGGAGAGCGACAGCAAGCTCGACACCAATCTGCCGGAGGACACCTATGCCCAGATCCGCGAGAAGCTCAAAACGGCACGGGTAAAGCTCACCAGCATCTACATCCACAACGTGCCTGGCGAAGAGGCCGCCTGCCGGCAGACCTTTGAATTCGCGCGCAAACTGGGCGTGGAGTTCATCGTCTCGGAGCCGGCGCCGGAGGCGCTGGCGGTCATCGAGAAGTTCTGCGGCGAGTACGGGATCAACCTTGCGATCCACAACCATCCGCAGGGCCAGTCGCGCTACTGGCACCCCCGCGAAGTGCTCAAGGTCTGCGAAGGCCGCGGCCCGCGCATCGGAGCCTGCGGCGATACCGGCCATTGGCTGCGCTCCGGTCTCAACCCCTCTGAAATGGTGGAACTGCTGGGCAAGCGTCTGCTCTCGCTGCACGTCAAAGACCTGGACGAGGCCAAACACGACGTGCCCTGGGGCACGGGTAGGGGCGGCATCGCCGAGTTGTTCGGCACCTTGCGCCGGCTGGGACTCAAGCCGGCGCTGTTCGGCATCGAATACGAAGCTAAGTGGGAGAACAACAACGCCGAGATCGCGAAGTGCAAGCAGTTCTTCGACGAGCAGACCGCGCGCCTGGTGGCGCCGGCTGCCAAGTAGCTTTGCGGTCAACTGGACTAGGAGCGGCGGGCGCCTCGCCCGCCGGCCCACGTGCGAAGGCGCCCGTGGTTCCTTAACCGAAAGGATTACGCTCATGGCCAAGATTGTCCCCGGATTGAACGCGGAATTTTCACGCAGCTCCGACAAGCCGTTCGAGTGGGCCGTCCAGGCGGCCGCCGAGATGGGCTACAAGTACTTCGAGCCGATGATCCACTTCGGCCGCGAACTGATGAGCGAGGCGGGCTACTACCACACCGTCTCGATGTTCGACGATCCCTACCGCATCAAGGAGGCCTGCGACAAGGCCGGCCTGAAGATTTCCGGCCTGCAAGCGCATGGGCCGCTCGGCCGCCCCGACGTGCATGGCGAGTACATTAAGCTGGCGATCCGCGTTGCCGCCGAGATTGGCGTGCCGGTGATCAACACCGACGAGGGCCTCAAGGCCAAGTGGACGACCGAGGAGGAAGATTTCGTCCTCATCAAATACACGCTGCAGGAGGCCGCTTTCATAGCCGAGCGGCGCGGCGTAAAGATCGGCCTCGAGCCTCACGCGCAGTACTCCCGCCACCCCGACGGCCTCGACCGCCTCTACAACCTGGTGAAGTCGCCCGCCATCGGCATCAACTTCGACACCGGCAATGCCTACCTCTGCGGCCATGACGTCTATGCCTGGCTGGAGCGCGTCGCGGCGCGGCTCGTGCACCTCCATGCGAAGGACATCTCCGTCCAGCAATCCGGCTCCGAGCGCGGCAAAGTAACCGGCACGGCGGTCGGCTGCGCCTGCGGCGAAGGCGTGCTCGACTGGGCGCGCATCATCGCGATCGTGCGCGAGAAGTGCCCCCGCGACATCGTGTTCTCCGTTGAGTGCGGCACGCCCGGCCAGGCAGCAAAAAGCTTGAAACACTTGAATTCGCTGCTGGCCTGAGAGCCACCAGTCTGCAACTTGCCCATCTTGGAGGATCTACCATGCGGACCTGCGAGCACCTGCTTCTGGCACTGGCGGCAACCCTGTGTGGGGCTGTGGTATGGGCGCAGCCCGCTCTGGCAGCGGAGCTGCTTGTCGGCGCGGGCAAGACGGACATCACGCCCGCGCGCCCGGTCGCGCTTTGCGGCCAATTCAACACGCGCATCTCCAGAGGAGTGGAGACGCCCCTGGTCGCCACGGCCGTGGCGCTGGAATCGCGCGACGGCGACAAGGTCCTCGATCAGGCGCTGATGATCAGTTGCGACCTGGTTATGATCCAGGCTGCGACCCAGGAGCAGCTTCGCCAGAAGCTGGCGCCGAAGCTGCCGCAGCTCGAGATGCGCAAGCTCTTCATCAATGCCACGCACACCCACACGGCCCCGGTCCAGGGGCGCGATGCCGAGTGGTACGACATACCCAAGGAAGGCGTGATGCAGCCGGCGGAATACGCCGAGTTTCTTGTGGAGCAGCTCAGCAACCTGGCGGTGCAGGCCTGGGAGGCGCGCAAGCCGGGCGGCGTGAGCTGGACGCTGGGCTTCGCCGTGGTCGGGCGCAACCGCCGCGCGGTTTATGCGGACGGCACGGCGCGCATGTATGGCCAGACCGACGTGCCCCAGTTCCGCGGGATTGAGGGCTACGAAGACCACGGGGTGGACATGTTGTTTTTCTGGAACGGGCAGCGGCAACTCCAGGCGCTCGCCGCCAACCTGGTCTGCCCCGCGCAGGAGGTGGAGCACCGGATGTTCGTCAACGCGGACTTCTGGCATGACGTGCGCGAGCGCTTGGGCAAGGAGTTCTCGCCCGAGTTGTGCGTGTTGAGCTGGCCTGGCGCGGCCGGCGACCAATCCCCCCACCTGCTGTGGGAGAAGAAGGCCGAGGAACGGATGCGCACGCAGCGGGGCCTCACCTCGACGCAGGAGTTCGGCCGCCGCATCGCCAACGCCGTCCTGGACACGCGCGATATCGCCGCCAAGGACATCCGCACCGGAGTGCTGTTGCGCCACGAAGTCCAGGAACTGAAACTGCCGCGGCGCAAGATCACCGAGAAGGAGTATGCGAGCGCCAAGGCCGCCTTCGAGAACTTTGACAAGAAGCCCAACCGTACTGCGGTGGATCGCGTATTCATGAGCCGGGAAAGGAAGGTCATGGAGCGCTACGAGC
>JBEKKG010000898.1:0-3425 GCA_050010835.1 Planctomycetota bacterium | reverse complement strand
CGCGCAGCTTGTCCAGCAGCCAGTCGGCGTGAGTCTCGTCTTCGCAGTCGAAGAGCGCCTGCCCCCTGCCCCCTGCGAATGAAGCCGCGACCTTCCCGTAACCCCGCAGGTCCACAGGCGCATTACTCTCAGCCGCGCCGCACGTGCACGCGACGCTCAGCCAGAGGGCGCTGCAGCCGAGATGCGCCAACACAGAACGTCCGTTCATGGCACTTGCTCCTCCTGAAAGCGGGGGACACAATACTGATTTAGTCTTGACAACTGTTTCCGATTCACTGCTCTATGAGTACGCGCCGCAGTTCGGCGTAGGTGGTCGAGCCCTCGGCGGCCAACTCCACGCCCTGTGCCCACAAGCCCCGCCAGCCCACTCGGGCGGCGGCGCTCATGAGTTCCAGGCTGTCCTTGCGCCCCAGCACGCACTCGCGGACGGGGCCTTCGACCGGCAGCAGTTGGGCCACGAGAATCCGGCCCCTGTAGCCGGTGTGCGCGCACTCCTCACAGCCATTGGGCCGGAAAGGCTCAACGGCGCTCTCGTCTCCCGGCACAGCCAGTCTGCACGCGCACAGTCTGCGCACCAGGCGCTGCTCCACCACGGCGCTGACCACGCTGGCGGTCAGGTACGGCTCCACGCCCAGGTGCAGCAGCCGCAGCAGCACCTCGGGCGCTGACGGCGCGTGCAAGGTGCTCAGGATCAGGTGCCCCGTCAAGGCGGCTTGCACGGCCACCTGCGCGGTCACGCCATCGCGGATTTCGCCGATCATGATCACTTCGGGGTCCTGCCGCAGGAGCGCCTTCAGTGCGGCCGCATAGTCCAGCCCCGCAGTGGGCTTCAGTTCCGTGTGCGTTACTCCCGGCACAATGCGCTCGACGGGGTCCTCAATGGTCACGATCTGCCGGTGGCCGGCGGACTGTTCGATAATCTTGAGCATACAAGTATACAGCGTGGTCGTCTTGCCGCTGCCCGCCGGGCCGGTCAACAGCACCATGCCCTGCGGGCGTCTTAGAAAGGCGGCCAGGCGCGTGACATCGCGGGGCACCAGGCCGAGGCTGGCCAGCGTCCATTCCACCGCGGCTTGGCCGCCATCCAGGTGCACCCCGGAAATGATGGAGCCGCGGCCGTGAAAAAACCGGATCACCACCTTTTCGCCCAGCGCGGCCGGGTAGACGGACACGCGCATGTCCGTCACCCCGTGGACGCCCGTGCCGGGAATTCGGCCGTCTTGAGGGATGTCGGTGCGGTAGGTTTGCATGCCGGCCAGCACCTTGATGCGCTGTACCACGTTCACGCGCAACGGCCCCTGGCCCACGCCCAGGTCGCTGAGGTGGCCGTCGCGCCGCCAGCGGAAGAGCACTTCGTCCGGGCGCGGTTCCAGATGCAGGTCGCTGGCGCCCTGCCTGGCGCAGCCCAGCAGCAGCCAGTCCACCAGCGAAGAGATGCCGTCTGCGCCCGCTTTCCAGCGGCGGTCAAGTTCCTCTTGAAATAGTGACTTGGCCATGCGAATTATTATAGCATGGATTGCAGCGCGCGCACAAGAAATCACAGAACGCAAGCGGGCGGGACGCCCGCGGTACTGTGCGGCGCCGCACTCGCTCTGCTGGGGTTTTGCTGCCTCCAGTCCGCCGCCGCGGCAGACATGGGGCCGCCGTTCGAGCGCGGCCTGGAGTTGGTGCGCAACGAATTGCTCCTGGCCCGCTCCGGTTGCCGCGCCATGCAAATCGTGGCGCGTCCCGGAGGCGAGGACGGCGCGGCGCTGAGCTATCTGCGCCGCGCGCTGGGAGTGGAAACGCACCTCTGTTGCCTGACGCGCGGCGAAGGCGAGGAGAACGAGAGCGGCGCTGAATGGGGCGCCAGGCTCGCGGTCTTGCGCACGCGCGAGACGGAAGCTGCCTGCGCGGTCCTCGGCGCGAAGGCCTGGTATCTCAATCTGCCGGACAAAGGCTGCTCGAAGTCCACAGAGAAGACGCTCAAGGATTGGGGCCACGATCGCGCTCTGGCCCGGTTGGTGCGCGTGATCCGCATAGTCAAACCGCACATCATCTTCATTTCAAACGCTGCGGACGAGGCCGGCGGGACGCCGGCGCTCCCACCGGGCGGCGGGACGGAGGTGCTTCGACCAGGGGCTGGGAGCGCCGGCGTCCCGCCGGCAGTACGGCCCGAGAGCAGCGACGCCTGCTATCGCGCCACGGCGCAACTCGTTGGCGAAGCCTTCGACGCCGCGGCGGATGAGGCCCAGTTCGCCGAGCAAACAAAGACAGACGGCACAGGGCCCTGGGGCGTATCGAAGCTCTACGTCTGCTGCGGCGGGAACAGGCCCGCCACGCTGAGTCTTGACGCTGCGGAGCGCGAACCCCTCTCCGGTTTGAGCGCTGCCGAGATTGCCGCCTGGGCCGCGCGCGAACATGCCAGTCTGGGGCTGCCGCCGCAGACCGCGCTGCAGGTCAACGATAAGCGGGATTTCGCCCTGCTGAAGTCCCGCTTGCGGAACACGGAAGAAACCAATCTGCTGGCGGGCTTGACCCCGCCGCCCCGCCGCGTGACTGCCGCGGTAGATGCCGCTTTGAAGCAACTCCAAGCCGCGCCGTGGGGCGAGTTGCCAACTCGCCCTGCAGCCGTGGGCGACGGCTCGCCGGCGCAGGCCATTGCCGCGGCGTGTGCGGCGGCAACTCAAGAGGCGCCGGGCGAGGATGCCCTCCTTGGCCACCTCCATGCCGCCTTGGCTGAGGCCGCTGGACTAAGAATCTCAGTGCGGAGTGAGGCCCGCATTCTTACCCAGCGCGAAGAAGCGAGCGTAACCGTGACCGTCGCCAACACCGGTCCGCTCGACGCCACGGCCTGCAAGTGCGAACTGTTTGCCGAATCCACGGAGTTGACTATCGCGGACGGCCCCGGCGAACCCAGCCTGCCGGCCAAGAGCGTGGCGCATTTAACAAGCCGGGTCAGCTTCACAGGAAATCCGTTCCCCAGTTGGCCTCCCGAGAATTACATCTTCGACCGGATGGAGGCGCGCACACCGGTGCGGGCGCGCATCACGCTCCATGTGGCCGGGGCCGGGCTGGCGTTGACGCGCTCTGTGCCGCTGGAGCTGGCGCTGCCGCGGGCGGTGGCGATCGCACCTGACCCGGTGCTCGTCTTCGACGACCCTGACCACGGCGACGAGGTGCAGGGTCTCGCGCGCTTCCGCATCCACGTGACCAACTACAGGCGGCTTGAGGATGCGGTCGGCCGGCTGTATGCAGGCATTGTCGCGCAGGGCAAGGCGCCCGTGGACCGCTTCGCCACGCTCACCTTCAGGCGCGCCGGCGAAACCCTGGGCGCGGAGTTCCGTTTCATGGCCACTGTCGGGCAGCTCAACAAAGGGGACCTCGAAGTCCCCACGGCGGTGTGGACAGAGTTGGCCAACTTCGGCGGACCCAAGGCCCGGTTG
>JBEKKG010000897.1:0-3425 GCA_050010835.1 Planctomycetota bacterium | reverse complement strand
CAGGCCCGACAAGTGCGTCTGTGCGGGCTCGATTGGCCGGCGCTTGTCCTCGCGAACCGACGCCACCAGCAGCATGTAGGGGCTTTGCTCCCCGGGTTGCATGGCGAAGTAGTCCGCGGCGCGTTCTTCCAGCACGGAAGGCGCAAAGGGGCGGAACGATTCGCGGAACTTGATTTTCAGGTTCATCAGCGATTGCATCTGCTGGCTGCGTGCGTCGCCCAGGATGCTGCGGCAACCCAGAGCGCGCGGGCCGAACTCCATCCGGCCCTGCACCCAACCCACCACTTTCCCCGCTTCCAGCAGTTCCGCCACGTGTGCGCACAACTCATCCTCAGCCGTGAACTCCCGGTACTTCGCGCCCTTGGAGTCCAGGAAGCCGCGGATCGTCTGGTCGCTGAAACTCGGTCCCAGCAGAGAGCCTTGCTGGCTGTCACGGGGGCCGGCCGCACGCGGCTTGTTGAGCAATTGGTGCCAGATGAAGAGCGCTATGCCGAGCGCGCCGCCGGCGTCCCCCGCCGCCGGTTGGATCCATAAGTCCCGGAACGGCCCTTCCCGCAGAATCACGCCGTTGCCCACGCAGTTCAACGCCACGCCGCCGGCCAGGCACAGGTCCGGCAAGCCCGTCTGCCGATGTACGTGCCGGGCCATGCGCAACATGATTTCTTCGGTGACTTTCTGAATCGAAGCGGCTACATCCATGTGCCGCTCGGTGAGCAGCGCCTCCGGGTCGCGCGGCGGCCCGCCGAAAAGCCGGTGGAACTTCTCCGAGGTCATCGTCAAGCCGGAGATGAAGTTGAAGTACGACAGGTCCATGCGGAGCGAGCCGTCGGGCTTCAGGTCCAGCATCTGCTCCATGATGGCCGCGTAGTACTTGGGCTGGCCATACGGCGCCAGACCCATCAGCTTGTACTCGCCGGAATTGACCCTGAAGCCGCAGTAATACGTGAACGCGGAATAGAGCAGGCCGAGCGAATGCGGGAAGTGCAGTTCCTGGTGCAGCGTGACCTTGTTGCCGCGTCCCACCCCGTAGCTTGCGGTGGCCCACTCGCCCACGCCGTCCAGCGTGAGTATGGCGGCCTCCGCGAAAGGCGAAGGAAAGAACGCGCTGGCCGCATGCGATTCGTGGTGCTCGCAAAAGACCAACTGCTTGGCATAGGCGCCGCCCAGGCCGGCGCGGATTTCGCGCGCCATGAACAGCTTCTTCTTCAGCCACAACGGTATGGCTTCGAGAAAGGACCCGAAGCCTGCCGGCGCGCAACCCAGGTAGGTCTGGAGGATGCGCTCGAACTTCAGCAGAGGCTTCTCATAGAAGCCCACGTAGTCCAACTGCGCCGGGCTCAGGCGGGACTCCTGCAACACATAGTCAATGGCGTGCTGTGGGAAACCGGCATCGTGCTTCTTGCGAGTGAAGCGCTCTTCCTGCGCGGCTGCGGTTATCACCCCGTCCACGAGCAGCGCGGCGGCGGAGTCGTGATAGAACGCCGAAATGCCCAGGATTGCCGTCATAAGACGTGCGCACTCCACAGCCGCCAAAGTGCAGGATAAGCCCCACGCGCCAAAGCGCAACAGATAACCAGACCGCCGTTCAGCGATTTTTCCAGGATTTCCTATTGACATATCATAGTTATCCTATAAACTCAGTATGATTTGCGTTCGTGGTCGTGAAATAGCCACTTGGTTTTTTGTTTCGGCAAATCATAGTTTGCCGATGGGCAATTAGGGAATCGGGCGCGGAAAGGCGCTGAGTTAAGAAAGGGAGGATGCCATGTTGGAGGCCGTGCAGGAGGATGTGAAGACCTTGGTGGACGGGCTGAACTTTGCCGAGAAAGTCGAGCGCTCGCTGAGCTTGATCAACGAGGCGTACCAGGAGTTCGGCGACAGCCTGGTTGTCGCACACAGCCTGGGGAAGGACTCGGTCGTCGTCTGGGACCTCGCCAAGCGTATCAGTCCTGCCATCAGAGGTTTCATCGTTACCACGCGCTTCAAGCCGCCCGAGACCCTCGCGTTCATGAAACAGACCTTGGCGCGGTATCCGGAGCTGCGCGTCTTCAAGAACGACCAGCCTATTCCCGACCGGCTCTTTGAAACCCACCCCGACCGCTGCTGCGAACTGCTCAAGGTTATACCCACGCGGCAGGCCATCGAAGAAATGCACGTCGCCTGCTGGGTGACCGGGCTGCGCTGCACGGAAGGCCGCACGCGCACCGATTACCAGGAGCGCGAAGAGCGCGACGTGGGCCTGCTCAAGCTCAATCCCATCCTGGTCTGGCATGAGCGCGAGATTTGGCAATACATCGCCATCCGCCGGCTCCACGTCAACCCGCTCTACGCCGCCGGCTACCGCTCGCTCGGCTGCGGGCCTTGCACAAAGATCGCCAACGGTCCCAACGAGCGCGCCGGGCGTTGGATCGGCACCAGCAAGTGCGGCGGCGAGTGCGGCATTCACACCAGGCCGCTGAAACATGCGGGCCATTGACATTTTCGATTTTAGATTTTCGATTTTCGATTTTGGCATGTCCGGCGGCCCAATCCAAAATCGAAAATCGAAAATTCTTTCCCCCGTCTACGCTTGATACTGGCTGGAAAAAGGCGAAAAGTATGACTCGTGAACGAAACGGAAAGGCCTGAAGAGCCCGCAGAGGGCGATTTCTTTGAGCGCTTGCCTGAAGAGGTCCAGCAGCAAGTGCTCGAGAAACGGGACCAACAGGCCAGGTTTGTCGCCGCCAACGCCGCTCTGAGGCTGCAAGCAAAGATCGGAGCGCTTTGCGTTGGCGCCGTTTCATTCGCGCTGGTGGCGCCGCTGAGCGGCGGGTCCGGCGTGCCCTTCGTCGTACTGACGGCTCTGGGCGGGCTGCTGACGGCGCACTTGATCACGGCGCGGAACCTCGACATGCTTTTAAGCGCACCCCTCGCAGGTGTGGCGGGCCTGATCACGGCCGGATTGGCCGCGGCTCTTGGGCTGATGGTCGTCAGCACAGAGAAAGGATCTGCAATAGGGCTTGCACTGGCATTCATGGCCTGGTGCGCCATCGGCGCATTTCTGTCCGCGTTTGCCTCCCAGCACTCCGAGGCCGCGCGCGCTCGCGCCGGGCTGTGGAGTATCAAGCCTTGGGACCGGCTCGAACGTCCTCCGGGCGTGGTCCTTTCAGAAGCCGGCGCGGCCAAAGCTGCCGAACTGCCGCTGAGCCCCTTCTGGACCGGCGCAGTCTTCTCCGCGGTGGCTGAATTGGTGCTCCAGAACGACTGTGCGCCCCTGGTCCTGGCAATGGCCTTGGGGAGCGGATTTATCGCCAGTCTCATCAAAAAATGGGATATTGATCCGCAAACAGCGGCGGCGTCCGGGGGTGCGCTTTTCCTCGCCCTGGCCATTGTGCCGTACTTCCTCGGCGTCGTGCCGCTGTACCATCTTTGCGGCGTGGCGCTGT
>JBEKKG010000896.1:0-3437 GCA_050010835.1 Planctomycetota bacterium | reverse complement strand
AGAAAGAGACAGGGCAGGATTCGGTACATCGGGGCATTATACCACGATTTTCGCGCGGCGCGGCAGAAGGGCAGCGGGACGTTGGCGCTCCCAGGGGCCGGCGGGACGCCCGCGGTACAGGGTGCATGTCAGCAAATGTACCGCGGGCGTCCCGCCCGCCCGTGGCAAGCCGGCAGGGCGCGAGGACGAAGGCGGGCGGGACGCCCGCGGTACGCTCTGGGCCACGCATTTACTGACATGCACCCCGCGGTACAACTGCCAGGGAAATTCAATGGCAGCCTTGCGAGACCGGCGTACAATCCTTCCAGCAAGAACGTCTCCTCGCGCCCATACTGTGGAAAGGGGTTTAACTCGCCATGAAGACTCCAGTAGATTCCGCCACGGGAACGCAGCCTGCTCCACTCACGCGCCGCCGCTTCCTGGGCGCTGCGGTTGCGGCCGCGGCCGCGCCGTACGTAATCCCCAGCCACGTCCTGGCCGGCACGCCGCCCAGCGAGCGCTATGGCATCGGCGTCATCGGCGTCGGTGGCCGCGGCGGCGACCATCTCAGGACCTGCCTGGGCCGCCCCGATTGCCAGGTGCTCGCTGTCTGCGACCCGCAGCAGGGCAAGCGCGACGGCGCCAAAAAACTTGCCCAGGACACTTACGCGCACAAGAGCGGCGCCGGAACATATAGCGGCTGCTCGGCCTACAGCGACTTCCGCGAGCTGCTCGCCCAGCCGGGCATTGACGCCATCTTCATCGCCTCGCCCGAGAACTGGCACGCGCTGCATACGATCCACTCAGTCCGGGCCGGCAAGGACGTGTACTGCGAGAAAGCCATGACGCTCAGCCACGCCGAAGGGCTGGCGGTCATCGAGAACGTGCGCCGCTACGGGCGCGTCGTCCAGATCGGCATGCAGCAGCGCTCCTGGGGCATTTTCCGCCAGGCCTGCGAACTGGTGCGCAATCAGTACATCGGCAAGCTGCATACCATTTACGTTTCGGTGCCTGGCGGCCAGGCTTTGGGGAATGCCCCGTCCAAGCCCGTCCCCCCGGGGCTGGATTACGAGATGTGGCTTGGCCCGGCGCCCTACACGCCGTACAACGACCTGAAATGCTCCTTCAACTGGTACTTCATGCACGATTACTGCATCGGCTGGATTTCTTCCTGGGGCATCCACTATCTCGACGTGGCCCAGTGGGGCGCGCCCAGCCTCTGTACGCAGCCGCTGGAGGTGGAAGGCACGGCGACGTTCCCCACTGACGGTATCGCCAACGACTCTTACAAATGGAAGGTCAACATTGACACCGCCGACGGCATCCACACGATCTACACGGACGACAGCCAGGGCCGCCACGGCGTCAAGTTCATCGCTGACAAGGGTTGGGTTTTCGTGAACCGCGGCGGCATTTCGGCTGAACCCGCTTCCCTGCTGAAGGTGAAGCTCAAGCCCGAGGAAGAGCATCTCTACGAAGCCTACGACCACCATCAATGCTTCTTCGATTGCGTGCGCAGCCGGAAAGATCCTTCCGCCCCGGTGGAAGTCGGCCACAGCGGAAACGTCCTGGCCATAGTCTCCGACGCGGCGACCCGTCTGCAGCGCAAGGTCCGCTGGGATTGGGCCGCGCAGCAGTTCCTGAAGGATGAAGAGGCCAACCGCATGCTCAGCCGGCCTATGCGCCCGCCGTGGACGTTGTGACGGGTGCGTCCCGCATTTTGCCAAATTGCGGGCGCACAATTCGGCGAAATGTGCGACGACGCGGCCGTCCCGCATTTTGCCAAATTGCGGGGGCCAGAATTCGGCGAAATGTGGTACGGCCAAACGGGGAAGACGCCATGAAAAGAATGAGATCCAGAGTCCTCGCAGTTTGCGCCCTTGCGTGCGTTCTCGGCGCGCGGCTGGCCGTAGCGGGTGAGGAAACGGCGCAGGTTGACGAAGCCTTCGCGCAGTTGAAAACCTGGGACTACGACCGCGAAGGCAAGGCGCTGCGGGCGTTGGAGCGCATCGTCGGCAAGGCGACTAACGACCCGCAGGAGAAGGCCAGGATCGCCGAACGGCTGGCGGGCGTGCTTGCGGATGCGCAGAGCAGCGCAGGCGCCAAGCTCTTCTGTTGCCAGCAGCTTCAGTTTGCCGGCGCGGATGCGCAGGTTCCGCTCCTTGGCAAGCTGCTGGACGACCCTAAGACCGCGGACATGGCTCGCGGCGCGCTTCAGGGCATCGGGAGCGAACCCGCGCGCGTTGTCTTGCGCTCCGCCCTGGAACGGGCCCAAGGCGCAACCGCGGCGGGCCTGGCGATGTCGCTGGGCGCCCTGCGCGATGAGCAGGCCACCGAGCCGCTGACAAAGCTGCTCGCCAGTCCCGACGCCAACACCGCTTTGTGCGCCGCCAAGGCACTCGGCCGGATAGGCACTGCGCAAGCCGCCGCGGCGCTCAGCGCAGCCAAAGGCGTCACCAAAGCCCCGGCGCTGGAGTTAGTGGACGCTCAGTTGTGCTGCGCCGAACGCTTGCTTCCCAAAGACGCGGCAGCCGCGGGTAAGATCTTCGAGCAGCTTTGGGCGAAAGAGAACCCCCTTGGGGTGCGCATAGCTGCCTTGAGGGGACTGGTGAAAACGCGGCAGGCCGATGCGCTGCCCGCGGTCATGGAGGCCATGGCGGCCCCGGAACCGGCCCTCCAGGCCGCAGCCACGAGCTTGCTCCAGCAGGTTCCCGGCCCGGCAGCCACCTCGGCTATGGTGAGTTCGCTCACCAAACTGAGCGGCCCGGCATTGGCGGCAATGCTGGACGCCCTGGGCGACCGCGGCGATAAGGCCGCCCGCGATGCCGTGGCAGGACTGCTGGACGCCAAAGAGGAAGCCGCCCGCGCCGCCGCAATTCGGGCCTTGGGCAAACTGGGCGATGTCTCATCCGTAGAACGGCTGGCTGGTCTTGCCGGCTCGCAGGACGCTCTGGCCGGCGTCGCGCGCGCGAGCTTGGCGCACCTGACCGGGCCGGGCGTAGACGCGGCCATCCTCAGCGGCGCCGGCAAGGGCGTTGCGGCGGTCCGGGCAGCGCTCATCCGGGTCGCGGCGGACCGGCGTCTTGCTGACGCCACGCCCACGCTGCTCCAGGCCGCTGGCGATACCGAGGAATGGGTGCGCCTCGCCGCCGTGGAGGCCATGACCATCATCGGGACGGCCGAATGTTATCCCAAACTCGTGGAACTGGTCTTGAACGGCGCGGTGCCAGATGAACCTGCCGAAAAAGCCCTGCTGGCCGTGGCAGCCAAGCTGCCCGACTTGGCCGCGCGCGTGACGCCCGTGAAGGATGCGCTGGCGAAGGCCAAGCCTGCGGCGAAAGCCTCATTCTTGCGCGTGTTGCGCGGATTGGGCGGCGCCGAAGCGCTTGTCCCGGTTCGCGCTTCCCTGAGCGACGGCGACGCCACCGTTCGGGACGCCGCCGTGCGCGCGCTCAGCG
>JBEKKG010000895.1:0-3444 GCA_050010835.1 Planctomycetota bacterium | reverse complement strand
TCAGCAAATGTACCGCGGGCGTCCCGCCCGCCCGTGGCAGGCCGGCAGGGCGCGAGGACGAAGGCGGGCGGGACGCCCGCGGTACGCTCTGGGCCACGCATTTACTGACATGCACCCGCAAAACAGCAAAATGGGTCCCAGAGCTAAAGCCCGAACTGGCGCTTGATGCCGCCCTTGGGGCACACCTTGATGCAGTCGCCGCAGGCGATGCATTCAGCGCCGCCGGCTTCCTTGCGAACGTCCAGGTCAACGGGGCAGACCCGGTCGCACAAGCCGCATTGGACGCAAACGCGCTGGTCCACCGTGATTCTCGACAGGGCGAGGCGGCAGAAAAGCCCGTAGATCGCGCCCGCGGGGCAGAAGGTGCGGCAGAACGGCCGCGAGACCATGAGCATCAACAAAAGGAACAGGGCGAGTATCCTGACGCGCACAGGGTGGCCTGAGGCCCAAGAATACATCCCACCGCCCTCACCTGAAGCATAGGCCGGCAGAGCGGCCTCGAGCGTGGCTACAGGGCACAGGCGGCAGTAGTAAAGGTCGTATGGGGAATTCAGTTCCACTTCGCTTTGCGGCGAGGAAACGCTCAGCGCTCCGTCGCTTAAACGGTTGGCAATGCGCACCTTCGGCAGCGCCACGGTCTCGCCCGGCGGCACCGTTGCCTCCGGAAAATCCTGGCGCACCTTCAGGAGTTCCGTTTTGTCCTCTTTGACAAAAGCGAGGTCCAGTTGCGGGTGCGCGACGGGCTTGGGGCCGAGGTTGGTGACGGAAACCGTCACGTCCAGCTTGCCTTCGGCGTCTTCTTCCTTGCCTTCCTCGGCCACGGCTTTCTTTATCTCGGGCTTCTCAACACGCAGGTAGCCGGATTGCTCAAAGCCCAGCCAAAAAGGAAAGATGAAGACCAGCAGCGCCAGAGCCAGGTACTTGCCGCAGCGAGTCCAACGCGGCAGCTTGAACTTGAAGAAGGGAATTTTGTAGAGGATGTCTTGCAGCAGCCCGAAGGGGCACAGGAAGGCGCAGGTCAGGCGGCCCAGCGCGGCGGTGAGGACCAGCACTGAGCTTACAGCGTAGACCGGCAGCGCGCGCACTGCCGAGCCATAGGCCATAACGCCGATTGGGCAGGCGCCAATGGCCCAGGGACAGCCGTGGCAATTCATGCCCGGGTTGCAGAACACTTTCTGCGAGAACGCCGGAACCAGCCAGGCCATCCACCTGAAGGGCCGCAGCGCGGCAAGGTTCAGCAGGAACGCGGAGATGATGCTGCAACAAACGCGGACACGCAGAAGAAACGGCGGCAGTTTGGCCATGCGGGAACTCAGGACTTACCTTGGACAATTCACCACAGAGACACAGAGACACAGAGAAGGACAGGAACTTGATGGTTCACCATGTTTCCGCAATCCAAAATCCAAACTCTTTTCTCTGTGCCTCTGTGTCTCTGTGGTGAATACTCCGGGTTAGGACTTCTTCTCTTTGGCCACGCGCCGCGCGTCCGGGATGCAGTTGCTACTTTCATGTCTTGCAGTCTTTGGCGCTGGCGGCGTTGGGGCTAAGGCTGTTGACCTTGTAGAGCGCGCCGTCCTTGAGCATGAAGTCGTCCACAGCCGTGCCCGCGACGAAGGTGGCGCCGCCCAGAGTCGCCGCCGCACCGCCGTCCAGGCGCTGGATCTCGTGACGTTCGCAGAATAGCCCAGCCAGCAGAGCCGCGAGGCCAATGGCCAGAAACAGAAGCCGCAGCCACTTCATTCTCTTTTCTCCAATGGCACGGGCGTCCTGCCCGTGAGTGGTGCTCATGGGCTGGAAGCCCAAGCCACCGTCTCAAGTATGCCCGCGCCTGGGACGGGAAGCAAACGATTTTGAGAAGTCACAACTCCTACGCCGCCGCCTCCGCCCAGCGCTTCTTGAGCAGGTCCAGGAGCGGCTTGCACTGCTTCTCGATGTCGTCGAACCGGCCTTCGAATGAGCAGCGCCGGTCATATCCCGCCTTGCGCAGATTGCGGAAGAAACCGATAAAGTCCTCTTCGCCGCCGGCGGCAAAACCCGGGGCCACGCGGCCCAAGTCCGCCAGGTGCGTGTGGCGCAAGCGGGCGCCCGCCTGCACCAGGATTTCGCGGGGCTCCCGCTCCTCGGACATGTGATACAGGTCCGCCAGGAGCTGAATGCGCGCCCGGCCCACCGCATCCACCAAGCGGATACCGTGCGCCACAGACAGGATCAGGTTGTCTTCCTTGCGGTTCAGCGGCTCGATCGCGATGTCAATTCCGATCTCCTCGGCCAGCGGCGCCAGCTCGCGGCAGAATTCGATAAACTGCTGCTCGGCCTTCCCGTGGTCGAAACCGTCGGGCGCCTTGCGCGCGCCCGCGGAACCCAGCACGACTACCGCGCCGCCCAGCGCCTTGCAGCGGCGCAGGGCCGTGCGGCAGTAAGCCAGGACGGCCCGCAGGTCCACTTGCGGCCCGGTGAGGCGCTGCTTGCCCGGGATGAAACTGTTGAAGGCTTCAGCCCGCAAGGGGCCGTGTTCCATGGCGCGGCGCAGTTTCTCGAACTCCGCCTCCGGCCCTTCGGGCGCGACCGTAGCCACCCCGAACTCGACGTAATCCGCCCCGGCAGCCTTGAGGGTGTCCATCAGCCGCGGCAGGGAAGAAAGCGGCTGGTCCTGGATCTGCGCCACGAACGAACCCAGTCCACAGCAAACGCCGAACCTCATCTGGCCCCCCCTAACGTGGTTAGCGTTTGAAGAAATCATCGAACTTCACGGTGGGAACGGTCTGCTTGAAGGTCTTGTCCGCGGGAGAAATCAACTGGTCCACAGTTGGGAGGGGCGGGTGCAAATTCGGCTTGGTGCCCTGGATTTGTTCAGATGCCGTCACGGGCTGCGGGAAGGATTTTTTCGCCAGATTCAGCGCCCTGGCCTGTTTCACCTTCTCCGCGTAGTCAGGGTCGGTGGCATCAATCTTCATCTCCCCCAACTGGGGCGGCAGGCGCTCCATCTCCTTGTTGTACCAGTCAATGTACTGTCTCAGGCCATCCTGGACCTGCGGCATGTCCGGCCCGGTGGTGATAAAGGCCTTGCCAGTGATGACGGTGAGCGTCTCCTTTATGGCTTGGATGAAAGGCTGCTGGAAATCCTGGGCCTGGTCCGTGGCGGGCATGGCCGCGTAGAAGACCTCGATGGCCTGCTTGATGGCGTTGCGGCCGTTGAGTCCGCCGATCACTTTCATGCAGACCGTCCGCGCACCCACACTGTCGTCGTAACAGCCGGCAACAGCGTAAGGCAGGATCGCGGGCCCCATGGCGGCAATCTGGGACTCGGTCAGGTTCAGTTGCTCCTGTTCCTCCGAGCCCGCTTGTTTGAGCAGGTCCAGGAAAGCCTGTTCCTTCTCCTTCTTCATGCGTTTGGCGTTGGTGGGGAAGTTCGTCAGCCCGGGCGGGGGCGTCCACTTTTCC
>JBEKKG010000894.1:0-3449 GCA_050010835.1 Planctomycetota bacterium | reverse complement strand
CGGCAGCCGCCTGGGGATCAAGGTACTTCCCGCCGTCTGAGAAGCTGTCAGGCGTGATGTTCAGCACGCCCATGAGCCGCACGCGCGCGGGCTCGCCGAGTGTAGCGCAGGCATCTTGCCTGCCCGTGGATCTTGGGTTTGGCACGCGAGGAAATGCAGGCTGGAAGCCTGCGCTACGCCGCACGCGGTTCACAGCACCAGGTCCAGCGTGTGAGCGGCATACGCATAGCTGGCGGTAGCCTGCTGCACCAGGCTTCTCCCGCTCTGCTCCAGTTCCACCGTGGCCCACCCTGTGAACTCGACGCCCAGCAGCGTGTCCACGAACTCTTCGAGGTTGAGCGTGCCCTTGCCCAGCTCCACGGTCTGAAACCTGGCTTCGCCTTTCTTCCGCTTGCCCGGGCTGGGCTTGATATCCCGGAGGTGCACGGAACCCAGCCGCTTCTTGTGTTCCTTGATGAACTTGACCATCGGTATCTCAGCCATGGCCAGGAAGGCCACGTCTACGCAGAGTTTCATGGCGGCGGGGTCCGAGTATTCCAGGAACCGGTCCAGCGACTTGGCATCCGAAACGAGACTGCCGATTTCAGGATGGAGGCAAGGCAGCATGTTCAGTTCGAGCGTGCGGCGGGCGATCTCCCCGTAAGCCGTGGCCACCGGGATGATGTCCGCCTCATCCTCCAGCGGCTGTTCGGGATTGGGCCGCGGCGGCGCCAGGGTGAGTATCTTGGCGTTAGCGGACTTCAGGAAGCGCACGATGTTCAGGCTGCGCTCAACTTCCTCTTCCAGGCTGGCGCCGGGCCACATTGCGCCGGTAGTGCTGATCGCGACCAGTTGCAGTTGATGCTGGATGAGGATCTCATTGAAGACATCCACGCGGTCCTCGAACTGCTCAACCATGGCAGTGCCGGTTTCTATGCCGCGAAACCCCGCCCTCTCGATGTCCGCCAAGGAATTGATGAATCCCTCGTCGCCCCACGCCGCGGTGTGGCAAGCCAGTTCAATGTCAGCCATGTTTCGGGAAAATCCCTGAGTTCAAGTCAAGTGCGCCGCCGTCAACCCCCTCCGGGCCTCCAGCCTCCGGCAGTTCCCTTTCACTATAACCCGCTGGCCGGGCAAAATCCCCAAGTTTCCTGTTTTTTACCGGACTCTTAAGCACTTACACGACTCGGGCGCTCCGGCTCTTCGGCAAGAACTTCGTTGGACGAACCCCCGCCACAGCGTTAGAAATGGAGCCTTGAGCTGGCACAGTTTTGACGGAGGAAACACATGCACTTCTCGGCGCGCAACTTGATCCTGGCTTTGGCGGGCAGTCTGGCAATGGCGATGGCGGCGGCCCTGGCCGCGGACGCGACTCCGGACGCCAAGGAAATCCTGGCCCTGTCGGGTGTGCGCTACGGGCTGTGCGTGCACCTGGGCTGCGGCCGGGCCGAATCGCCGGGCCTCACGGCCGCCCTGGCCGAGAACAGCACTTTGGTCGTTCACGGACTCGCGGGCGACGAGGCGGCCTTGGCGCGGGCGCGGAAAGAGATCGAGGCCCGCAACGTCTGCGGCCGCGCGATGGTGGAAAGAATCCCGCTCAATCCCCTGCCCTACCTGTCTGATATGGCCAACCTTGCGGTCGTCGAAGACCTCGCCGCCCTCGGGATCTCGAAGGAGGAAATCCTGCGGATCGTTGCGCCCAACGGCGTGTTGTGCATCCGGGAGGCAGGCAAATGGGCAAAGACGGTGAAGCCGCGCCCCAAGGAAATGGACGATTGGTCTCATCCTTTCCACGGCGCGGACGGCAATATGGTCTCGGCAGACAAGCTGATCAAGTTCCCGCTGGGCTTCCGCTGGATTGACGGCCTGCCCGTCAACATCAACGCCTGGGCGGCCTGCCGCGCGTGGATCGTGGCCGGCGGGCGCGTTTACACGCTCAGCTCCAACGAACTGGAGAATCTTGAGAACCACAGCAAGAAGCATTTCCTGAGCGCGCGCGATGCTTTCAGCGGCATCCCGCTGTGGAAGATGAACGTGGAGACGACGGACGATGGCGCACACCTGACCTGGCGGAACACCGGCGCGTTGGTCGCGGATGAACAGCGCGTCTATGCCGTGCAGAGCACCAAGCCTATCGTGGTGGAAGGCGCCACGGGCAAGCTGATCGCCACCTGCGATACGAAGTACACGCCCCATCGGCTCGCGGTCCTGAACGGCGTGCTGCTGGCCGCGTGCTGGGAAGCCCACCACTCGGCGAATGACGCTGTCGAGGGCGCCAGCCTGTGGGCCACCTGGCTGCCCACGATGGACGCCGAAACCAAGTCCACCCGCGGCACGATCGAGGCGTTTGAGGCCGCGAGCGGCAAGCCCAAGTGGTCCGCACCCCTGGCCGCCTACATGCTCCTGGCGGCGGACGATACCGTCTACGCCCTGACCCACAGCGGCGTTTCCAAATCGGACTCTGACTTCGAGAAGGAACTGGCCAGCGCTGTAGAGAAGGAACTTCAGCAGGAGTTGGCCAATCCGCCGGCGAAGGAGCAGCCCGCTGAGCCGGCCAAAGAGTTGGCAGCCGAGCCAGCCAAGGAGCCGGCAAAGGAGTTGGCCGCGTTGCCCGCCACGGAGCCGGCAAAGGACCAGAGGTTGGAAAACAAGATGTTCCGGCTGGTCAATATCCCGCCTGACGGGCCCAAGAACAGCGAGTGCTGGGCGTCGCTGGTCGAAGAGCTGAAGAAAGCCAAGTCGCCCATCGGCACCATTTCTTTTGAGAAACGTTCCAACACCATCGCCGCGCGCGACACCCCGGAGGCGCTGGAGAAAATCGAGCAAGCCGTCAAGAAGGTGGACATTCCGCCGCAGCAGGCCTTGGCAAAGGAGTTGGCCAAGAAACTCGCGCAGGATTACGGGAAGGACTCGGGTAAGGACGCGGCGAAGGAACAGCCTTGGAAAAATGCCTGGAAGAAGCTCACGGAGGCGCGCCGCACTCAGCTTCGCGCCGCCGGACGGAACGAATGGGAACGGCAGGTGGTCGCACTGGATTTGCAGACCGGCCAGGAGAAGTGGCGTTTGCATCATGGCAAACTGGGCTCGCGGGCTGACCTGGAACTGGGCTGCGCCGGGCCGGGTTACCTGGTCGTCTACAAGCGCGATGAGCGGGGCTTCTCCGTGCTGTCGGCCAAGGACGGCAGCGTCCTCTGGCAGACCAAGGGCGGCGGGACTTGGACGCCCGTGGTGGACGGCCTGCTCTGGCAAGGTCGCAAGCGCTTCGACCCTCTGACGGGAGCGGTCAAGGGTGATTGGCCCGTTGATCCGGGCGACCAAGGCTGCACGCCCTCGAACGTGGTTGACAACATCGTCACCCGCACGCGCGGCTGCGGGTACGAACAGGTCGTCCAGGAAGAAGGCAAGCCGCCTCGCACCCAGGGCGTGCAATACACCGGCGCGCGCGGCGGGTTAAGGCCCCAAAGGGGCCG
>JBEKKG010000893.1:0-3458 GCA_050010835.1 Planctomycetota bacterium | reverse complement strand
CGGCATAACAAATACAAGGCCCGCAAGCACAAGCAACCCGCCCGCGGCAAACGCACCCGCCAGGAAAAGGCGCTGGGGAGCGAATAGATGATAGTGGGGTAGAGTTGATAGTTGATAGCCGGATGACGACCCCACTAGACCATCAACTCCCGACCATCAACCATCCACTGCTTTTGCGCGCCCGCATCGTGCTGCCGGTTTCCCGGCCGCCGATTCAGGATGGCGCGGTTTTGGTTTCCGGCCAACGCATCGCCGCAGTCGGGCGGTGGCGTGACCTGTCTCCGCGCAACGGCAAGCGGCAGACGCTGGACCTGGGCGAGCGGGTGTTAATGCCCGGCCTGGTCAATGCCCACTGCCACCTGGATTATACCGACATGGCAGGCCAGTTCCTGCCGCCCAAGGTCTTCAGCGATTGGCTTAAGCTCATCACCGTGGCCAAAGCCGGATGGAGCTATTCCGACTATGCCGCGTCCTGGCTCAAGGGCGCCCGGATGCTCGTACGCACCGGCACGACGAGCGTGGCGGACATCGAAGCGGTGCCGGAACTGCTGCCCGAGGTCCGGCGAGCGACGCCGCTACGCGTGTTCTCGTTCCTGGAAATGATCGGGATCCGGGGCCAGCGCCTGCCGCACGCCGTTGTTCAGGAGGCCGTAGCGCGAATCGAGGCGCTCGAGAGTTGCCGCGGCGGCGCGGGCCTCTCGCCGCACGCGCCTTATTCCACCGTGCCGGAGCTATTGCGCCTCAGCGCCGAGACCACACGCCGGCGCAAATGGCGCCTGACCACGCACGTCGCCGAATCAGCGCTGGAATTCGAGATGTTCACTCACGGCCGGGGCCAGATGTTCGACTGGCTGCAACGCAGCGGGCGCGACATGTCGGACTGCGGCCTGGGTTCGCCGGTCCGGCATCTGGAACGCTGCGGCGCCTTGAGCGAGCGGTTGCTGGCCGCGCACGTGAACTATCTGGCGAAGGGAGACGCCGCGCTTTTAGGCAAACGCAAAGTGCATGTCGTCCATTGCCCGCGCGGTCATTGCTATTTCAGCCACGACCCGTTTCCTTTGCGCCGGCTGGCGCGAGCGGGCGTGAACGTCTGCCTGGGCACCGACAGCCTGGCGAGCGTTCATAAGCCCCGGCGCCAATGCGTGGAGTTGAACCTGTTCGAGGAAATGCGGGCGCTGGCGAAGAATGAACCCTCGCTTTCGGCCAGGAAGATTGTGCGGATGGCCACACTCAACGGCGCGCGCGCCCTGGGCCTCGGTGGGCAGATTGGCGAGTTGGCCGAGGGCTGCTTCGCCGATCTGGTCGCTCTTCCTTTCGCCGGGAAGGTCGCAGACACGTACGACGCCGTTCTGCGCCATACGGGTGATGTGGCGGCCAGTATGATTGACGGTCAGTGGGTCATCGAGCCGGCGCTCTGATAGCTTGCTACTTTTCTGTCATTGCGCCGCAGCGTCTGGACAAGGCCTAACCCCAATGCCTTTCGATAATAAACCATCAGCTAGGCAATTTTTTCCTTGTACCAATTTGGGTGACATGTATTTACACTGGGAATGCGAAAACATTCTCAGTCTTTTAAGCGACGGAAGGGCGCGGTCAAGCCGCGGAAATTCAACCCGCGGTTCAAATCCAGGACGCTTGCACCGGCCGGAGCCTCGAGGCCATCACCCACGGAAGACGGTTCGGGATTTCTGGTGGCTTGGCGGGAGATGCTGGGCGGCTTAGGGCTGCCCTCGGTTCCTCGCCGTCGCGGGCGCAAGCCGCGGGTGGCGCTGGCCAGTTTACTGGCGGCGTTGGTTTTTCATGTGATGAATGCGAGCGGCACGTTGTCCGAACATTTCGCGATGCTCTTTGAGGATGCGCTCAACGATAGTACTTGTTCTGATCGACGGGCGCGTCTGCCCTGGCAAGTCTTTGCGGAACTGATGCAGCGGGTGCTTCGTCCGCTGGCCCGGAAGCGCCGGCACCCGGATGCCTTTTGGCGCGGTTGGTTGCTGACGGCGCTGGACGGCACGCAACACAGTGTCACCCACACACCGCAGAATAACGCCGCCCTGCGCAAGGCCAAGGCGCGGCGAGGACGTGCCGCCTTCGCCAAGATTAGCACCCGCGTCCTTTTGGAACTGGGGCTGCACAATCCCTTGGCGGCGGCCATTGGGCCCCAGGGGCAGTCGGAGTGGGAACTGTCCTTGGGCCTGCTGGCACGGCTGCCCAAGCAGTGCCTGTTGTTGGCCGACCGCCTCTCGGGTTGTGCGGCCTTTGCGGCCCGAGCGCTGCGGGCTGGCCAGCGTGTCGGCAGTCATTTCCTGTTTCGCGCCCGCTCGCAAATCAAAGTGCAAGTAGGGCGCCGCTTCAAGGAGGGCAGTCGGTGGGTGCGAGTGCCCGTGCGCCAGAAAGGTCAGCCGCGCGTGATTCGGGAGTGGCTGGTACTGCGGGAAATCCGGGTGCAACTCGGCCGCAAGGGCCACCGCCCCACTGAATTGCGGCTGTGGACGACGTTGCTGGACCCCAAAACAGCTCCCGCTACAGAACTGGTCGAGCTTTACGCCCGACGCTGGGAACACGAACTGTTTTACCGGGAAATCAAACGTCAGTTGCGCAAGAGCGGACTCTGGCAGTCCCATACCGTGACCACGGCGGCGCAGGAGATCGCGGCCCTGCTCCTGGCGGCGGCCTTGCTGGCACAGGAGCGGGATCGTGCGGCCGCCGGACAGGGGCCCGTCTTGCGGGTGAGCTTCATCAAACTGCTGGAGTTGCTTCGTCCGTTGTGGCTGGTGCTAGCTCTGGGGGATGACCTGCTGAGCCAGCGGCAGAAAGAACAACTGACGGAGCGGGTCTATGAACAGGCCCGCACCTATCTGACCCCGAAACGACGCCTACGCTCGTGTCCGCGCAAAGTTCGTCAGCCTGTGAGCGGTTGGCCGCGCCTGCTCCATAACGAATATTGGAAAGGACCAGTCCACTTCAGCTTTGTTTGACGATGAACTATTCTCGAAAGGCGTTGCGGCTAGCTCGCATATTCCACACCTGAGTAGTCGCCGACGTCAGGGCGTATTGCCCGAGCCGCCCGAACCCCAAAACAGGTAGGGCGCTCTCGCCGAGAGCGCCGAAGGTAAGGCCGAAGATGGGGAGCATTGGCCGTTTTACGACGGGCTGCGGCGCGCTCGGCGAGCGCGCCCCACCATAAAGCCGGTTGGGCAACACGCCCTGACGTCGGCGGCTACACCCTGCCAGGGAAGCGCACGGTTCTGACGTTCGCATGCCCTGAGCCGGCGTGGACGTCAGCGCACTATGCTTAATTCTGCACTGCCCATTGACTCCTGGTTGCCCACAGTTCCGGGTGCGGCCGGTTGTCCCGATTCCAGTTGGCGGCGGTTCGGGGCGGAAACAGATAGTCCTTCCGCTTCACCAGAGCCGCGTGACCGTCGCCGAAGAGCATGTTGTAGCTTTCAGAATGTGGC
>JBEKKG010000892.1:0-3471 GCA_050010835.1 Planctomycetota bacterium | reverse complement strand
CTGGTGTTCCGCCTCGGGGTTCCGCGTCGCGCTGACCGTGGAGTGAGGCAGGGCCCCGACGGCGGCAGCGCACCAGTCCCACCCACAGGGGCAAGGGCACGCATCATCGGCCGGGAGAATGTGGATTAGACTCTGTGCCTGCCGCCGTTCGCCCTGTGTCCGGAGTCCGGCTCATCCTATGGCGGTCCCCGTGGGTGATATCCTCATCCTGCGGTCTGCTACGTATACGCACCCTCGAAACGGAGATCCTCCATGCGCACGGCCAATCATCCGACGCGCCGGGAATTCCTCGGCTCAGCCATCCTTGCCGCCACAGCTCCCTGTATCATCCCTGCCCGCGCCCTCGGTCGCGGAGCCCCCGCGCCCAGTGACCGCGTCACCGTCGGCATCATCGGCAGCGGCGGCCGCGGGGTCTTTGAAACCTCCCAGTACCCCTTCTTCGACAACGTCGAAATCGTAGCCGTCTGCGACGCCCAGCAATCCCGTCGCCTCAACGCCAAGAACACTCTGGAGAAACTCTACGCTGAGCACCGGCCGGGCGGCAGCTACCGCGGCATCCGCATGGAGCCCGACTTCCGCGTGCTCCTGGCCCAAAAGGTGTCAAGGGCGGAGTAAAAGGGGACCACTCGGGCGGAGCAAAAGGGAACCACTTTCAGCGTGTGTTTGAGCGGTCAGTTATGCGTTTGGGGGCGGCTGGAGAGGAGCCCTGCGAGGCCGGAGGCCGAGCAGCGGCGTAGCGGAAGCCGCCCCCAAACGCGGGCGCCATCCGGGCGGACTCGCCGGGGCTATTTCGCTCGTTCGGCCGCGCGGCGTTGTTTGCTGGACTTGAGCCGGTAGCTGTCGCCGTTCATCTCGAGAATGTGGACGTGGTGGGTCAGCCGGTCTAACAGTGCGCCGGTGAGCCGTTCCGAGCCCAGCACTTCTGTCCATTCGGCAAATGGCAGGTTGCTGGTTACCAGGGTCGAGCCGCGCTCGTAGCGTTGGCTGAAGACCTCAAACAGCATTTCCGCCCCGGCTTTGGTGAGCGGCACGAATCCCAGTTCGTCGACGATCAGCAGCTCCTGCCGCTGGAGGTGCCTCTGGTAACGCAGCAGCCGTTTTTCGTCGCGCGCCTCCATCAGCTCATTGACCAGCGCCGCGGCCGTGGTGAAGCGCACCCGCAAGCCGCGCTGGCAGGCGGCCAGGCCAAGCGCGAGTGCGATGTGCGTCTTGCCCGTTCCGGAGTTGCCCAGGCACAGCACGTTCTCGCGTCGCGCGATCCACTCACAGCGCGCCAGTTCCAGCACCAGCTTCTTGTTGAGAGTCGGGATGGCCAGGTAATCGAAAGTCTCCAGGCTTTTCACCACCGCAAACCGTGCCGCCTTGATCCGCCGCTCTGTCGCGCGCCGGTCGCGGTCGAGCATCTCGGCTTCCACCAGCCGCAGCAGAAAGCGCTGGAAGTCCACGCCCTCCTTGGCGCACTGCTCGGCCAGCTTGGCATACTCGCGCAGTATCGTGGGCAGCTTCAGCTGCTTCAGGTAGTGCTCCAGCAACACCTGCGGCGTGTCCATCACAGACCGCCCGCCGACAACAGCGCCGTATAATCGGCGGCCCGCGTCAGCGCCACTTCGGCCACCGGCAGATAAGGGTAGTTATCCAGATCCAGCTTGGGTGGCCGCCGCTCGATGGCACACAGCACCAGATGCTTCACCGCGTCAAAGGAGATCGTCTGGAGCCGCTGGGCATGCCGGATGGCCGCGCCCACTTCCGCTATCGCAAAGGTCTCCAGCAGCCGCAGCACCTGCACGTACTCACGCCGGCCTGGGTTACCCAAGCGCGCTTCCATCTGCCGCCGCAATTCACCAAACTCCGGCGGCAGTACCCAGCCCTGCAGCGGCGCCGCCTGGTCCAGCGCCCGCGTCTTCTGCTCCAGCAGCGCCAGGTAGTGCAGCGGATTGAAGATCATCTCCTCGCGCGCGTAGCTGCGCGGGTGCCGCGCGATAACCTCACTACCGCTTGCGATCACCACCTCCCAGACAAAGGCCTTCAACAGCACCCGCCGGTGCCCATACTGCACCGGCACCGAGTAGTCGTTGGTGGCAAACCGCACCAGCGCCTGCGAGCTGGCACGCGCCGCACGCTTGGCGCAGGCTTCGTACGGCACGGCCGGCAGCGGCAGTAGTCTCCCGCGGTCCCGCTCGAAGCGCTCGCCGATGGTCTCGGCGTGGCCCCACAGCTTGCGCGCCCGGCGCTGGCGGCAGTCCTCGGCCAGTTGTCGATTCAGTTCTTCCCAACTCGCCGCGCGCGGCACCGGCACCATGAAGTTGCGCCGCGCGTAGCCCACCAGCCCCTCCACGTTGCCCTTGTCATTGCCCTTGGCCGGACGTCCGAATTTGGTCCCAAACAGATAGTGCGACTGCAGCCGGCTGAACTCCTCGGTCGGCTTACGCTCGCCATCGCCCGCGATCTCCTTCACGGCGATCTTCGTGTTGTCGTACAAGATCGTCCGCGGCACGCCGCCGAAATAGGCAAACGCCTGGTTGTGCCCCTCGCAGAACGACTCCGTATTCTCGGCCGGGAACGCCACCACGAAGGCATCGTCGGAATGCGGCAGGTCGACACACAGAAAGTGCGCCTTCTGCTCTGTCCCTTCGACCTCCACCAGCGCCTCTCCAAAGTCGGCCTGCGCGTCGCCCGGCGGGTGGATGAGCGGCACGAACACCTCCCGCTGCCGCAGCCGCGCCTCCCGCACATAGTCCTTCACGATTGTGTAGCCACCCGTGAAGCCGTGCTCCGCCCTCAGCCGGTCATAAATCCGCCGCGCCGTGTGCCGCTGCTTCTTGTGCTGCGACTCGTCGTCTTCCAGAATCTGGTCCACCACGCCCAGCCACGGCCCCAGCTTCGGCCGCGCCACCGGCTGCTTGCGCCGATACCCCGGCGGCGCCGCGTAAGCCAGCATCTTGCGGATCGTCTTGCGCGACAGCCCAAACTCGCGGGCCGCCTGCCGCTCACTCATCCCGTCCACCTGCACCGCCCGGCGGACCCGCGCATACACTTCCACCCTGTGCACCTCCCAGGTGTCGCAAAACACGCTGCGCTTGGATTGCGGGCCGGCTCACCCGGCCCCAAGGTGGTCTACTTTTCGACCGCCACAATCCGCCGCTCACGCGGCGTTTCGTGGTCTATTATTGCTCCGCCCTTTATACCGACGGCCTGGAATTTCACTCCGGCATCCGCCAGCGCATCCACGACACCCGGCAGTCCAACCAACTCCAGACCGAGGGCTGGCAGGTGCTGCGCTTCCTGGGGCCGCACGTCCATCGAAATCCTGCCGACTGTGTCACACAACTCCGGAATGCACTCGCGCTGTAAGGGATTTCTCAATCCACTTGAACATTATGGTGCTGCAGGCGGACCCGGTCGTGGAAGCGTTCAGCTTGGCGCTGTCGCCGTAGCTCAACTTCGCCGGCACGGCCTGGCAGCTGCTGATCG
>JBEKKG010000891.1:0-3471 GCA_050010835.1 Planctomycetota bacterium | reverse complement strand
CGAGTTGCTGCGCCGCAATGTAGAGAGTTGCATCTACGCCTGGCGGCGATCCACTGGTCGCCTGCCTCCCTCACGCCGCTTCCCTGCCGACCAAAAACGGTTACAGTAGAGATACTGATTTATTCCTGACAGATGTCAGAAGAGCAGGGCTACCGCACCTTGATCGAGATGTCATCGAGCAGGAGCTTGCCCGTGGCCGGGAGCAGGCCCAGGAACACCCGCATGCGCTTCGCCCCGGCGGGCACCGTCACTACCGACTGAATCTGGCTCCACTCGAACGTGCCCGTCAGCGGCTTCTGGGCTCCGGCAATCCCGGCGCGGCTGCGGTGCTGGCCGGTAGCATTGGTGAACTCCACCCATGCCGCCAATGCCTCGCCGCCCGCAGCGGGTTTGAGATCCAGGCCGCGCACGAAGAAGCTGAGGCCGTAACTGTCGCCTGCGCGCGCTGGCAGCGACGGGCTCCAAAAACCCAAGCCCTCCTTGCACATCTGCTCCGGCTTCTGCCCTTGAACTTGCAGGCAGCGCAGTCCGCCATGAGCGAGTTTCGGCTCCTTGGGAGCGGGTGAGTCCAGCAGGAGTTGCACGGTCCCGCCCGCGCCCGGATAAGACAGCCCATCGCAACCGCCCTCCAAGCCGCAGTAAGCCGCATACAAACAGGTGCGCACTGCTCCGTCCCCCGAGCCTGGCCGCCAGAAATAGGGCAGGATGTTCTGGCCGGCGGGGTCCTCCCATTCGCAGCCGCCGTTGCCGACCATCATTAAGACCTGGGCGGGGTCTTTCGCGTCCGCTACGCGGAAGGTGACGGTGTCCAGGCCCACCTCCGCCGGCTGCACGTCACGGACCTCGCTGCGCGCATCCTGGCCCGTGGCTTTGGTCCACTCGGCCAGGTCCTTGTACCGCGGCGTCTTGCCGCCCTCGGGCGCCTGGCCCCACGCGACCTCGCCCCCCTGGCGCGGCCAATAGGTGTTGTAGTTCGCGAAATTCGGATGTTCGGTCTGCAGCCAGAGGCACGGATTGCAGCCGCGGACCAGGTTGTGCGCGAAGATATGGTCGGTGGTCGAGTACGGGGGCGCTCCGGCCCAGACGGCCAGGCCGCTGCCGCGGCTCTCCAGCACGAGGTTGCGCAGGAACATGCCGCGCTGCGACTGCCGGCAAGTGATCCCGTGGCCGTTGCGGTACGAGGTGTTGAAGTAGGCCCGCGTGTCGCTCATCGCATACTCGATGTACAAACCGGCCTCCTTGTTGTGGGCGCAGGTGTTGCCGACATAAAAGATGCGGACGATATTGATGTCCCCCCAAAGCGCCCAGCCATCGTGCCCGTTGATCGTCTCAGGGTTGCCGGCTTCCAACACCACGTTGTGAGCGAAGACTGTATCGGCGGCGGAGTTCATCTTGATGCTGCCGGACCATTCGTCGGTGTGGGAGGGGTTCAACGTGCAGCGCACCGCCAGGTTGTCCTCGACGAAACAGCCCGTCGGACGATCCTGCAGATTGATGCCGTTGTGCAGCGAGCCGATGACGGTATTGCGGCGGAAGACCACCCCGCGCCGGTCCCAGCCGCCAGTCAAGAACCCCATCCCGCAATCCAAGCTTTGGCAATCGGCGATTACCGCGTCATCGCCGTAGGCGCCAAACGACCACGCCGCGTAATTCCTCGCGGTCAAGCCGGACAGGAGGCAGTGGGCGTTCAGGCCGAATCCGGTTGGGCGCACCGGCACGCGAATGGCGTGCTGGGCCGGCTGGCCGCCGCCCAGGTTGAGCAGCAGCGTCTTGGTCTGGGGGTTGAACTGGTAGCGGTTGCTGTCAGCATCGCTCAGAACGCCGAGTTTCCATTGGTGGTCCCCGGTCTTGTCTATCTTGGCATAAACGGCCTTGCCGTCCACGAACACCTGGTCGGGATCGAACTCAGCGGGGATGGCGTAGATGTTCTTGCTGTCTGCGCCGGCTTGCCATTTGCCGGCCGGGATCTCATCGGCGCCGTCCATTAGCACCTCGTCATCCTCAAAGGCCTTGAAGACGATGGGCTGGCCCGGCGTGCCGGCATTCTTTACCTGAACTGACTCGGCATACCGGCCGGCGTGGATGAGGACCACGTCGCCGGCCTGCGCGGTGGCCGCGGCTTTGGCCAGCGTGCGCCAAGGCTGGTTCGCCGCGCCCGCGTTGTCGTCCGAGGCGTTAGCCGCGCCGCAGGCCACGTGGTACTCCGCCGCCGCGGCCACAGCGCCCGCCAGTACAGCAGAAAGCGCCAGAAGAGACTTCGGCAGATTCATGGTTGCTCCTCCTGGATTCCTCGTGCCCGTTCAGTCCCACCCCGCCCTTCCCCGCGTCCGCGGGACAGAGAATGGGAAGTATGGGAACGATGGGAGGACTCATCATCATTTTTCCCATCCTTCCCATTCTTCCCATCCACTACCCTGTGGACGGGAAGGGCCGGGGGAGACTCAACGGTTGCGATTCCTCAAGTTCTCAGCAGCGCCGCCTGCCAAGGCCCGAGGCGCTCGATCCTGTACACGGCGTACGGCCCATCCTGGCCGCGGCGCTCCAGGCGCTCCTTGTGCCCGTCGGCCCGCAACAGGCGCAGCGGTTCCCCGTCACCGCGCACGCACACCTGCACGTCCTCCGCCGTGTCGGTTGAAGCATTGAGGAGCAGCAGCGCCGGATTGCCGCCGCTGTCGCGCCGGCACCACAGCGCCGCCTTGTGGAAGGAGCTGACGTACGCCGGCAGCCTGTCCTTGGAAAGCCAGCGCAGCAGCGCCTTCATCTGCGCGCTCTTGGCCAGCGACTGCAAACTGCGCCAGGAGTAATAGCCCAGCACCGCCACGCGCCCGCCCAGGCTGTTCTCGAACACCCCGCTGCACGGCCCGAAGTTCGTGGGGCCAAAGTCCACGATCTCCGCCAGCACACGGCTGGCGGGGCTCAGCGGCTTGAGCAGGTAACCGGGCTGCGGCCAGAATGACCGCGTCGGGGCGCTCGCGATCGAAGAACGCGCGCACGGCGGCCTGTTCCGTGAGATCCAATTCTTGATGGGTCCGCAGCAGCAGATTGCGATAGCCGCGTTGCTGCATTGCGCGCACGACCGCGGATCCGACCAAACCGCGGTGCCCCGCGACATAAACCCGTGAGTCAATATTAAAGCTCACGCTGGCCTACTCGTGATGGCTATAGACTTTATAGCCCTGTTTGGCGACCAGCGCGTCTCGTTTGGCGATTTCCAGGTCGGAGGCCACCATTTCCGCGACCAATTCCGGGAATTCCACCTGCGCGGTCCAGCCGAGCTTATCGCGCGCCTTGCTCGCATCGCCGAGCAAGGTCTCCACTTCGGTCGGCCGAAAATAGCGCGGATCGACGCGCACCAAGGTGCGCCCGCTCGCGGTATCGACACCCACCTCCTCGACCCCTTGGCCCCGCCATTCGATCTTCATTTCCAATAGCGCCGCCGCGGCAACGACGAACTCGCGGACCGAGTGTTGC
>JBEKKG010000890.1:0-3473 GCA_050010835.1 Planctomycetota bacterium | reverse complement strand
CCACCGCCACATCTCGCATCTGTACGGCCTGTTTCCCGGCAACTGCATTTCCCGACCCCTCACCCTGCCCTCTCCCCAGAGGGGAGAGGGTGGGGCACTCCTCCTCACCCTGCCCTCTCCCCGGAGGGCAGAGGGTTTGGCGCGGGCCTGCGAGGTGGTGCTGGAACAACGCGGCCTGGAAGGCAATGGCTGGTCCTCCGCCTGGAAGATGGCGTGTTGGGCGCGGCTGTTCAACGCGGACAAAGCTCTGGAGAACTTCCGCTACTACATCCGGCACTACACGTGTGACAGCCTCTTTGCCCTATGCGCCAAGGCCCTCCAAGTTGACGGCTCCTGCGGCGTGGCCGCCGCAATTATGGAAATGTTTCTCCAATCACATGAGAATGAGCTGCACTTGCTGCCGGCCTTGCCGCGAGCGTGGAACAGCGGCGAGGTGCGCGGTCTGCGTGCGCGCGGCGGATTTGAAGTAGACTTGGCCTGGCGGGATAGCCGCATCTCTGCGGCGGCGATTCGCTCCTTCAAGGGCGGACTGTGCCGTGTGCGCTCCACCGAGCCGTTGCAGGTGTTCCACAGGCGGAAACTTGTGAGTGTTCAGCAGAACGGCGGCAAGACGATTTCTTTTCAGACCGCGCCCGGATATGAGTACGAGCTGAGGCCGGAAGGGAGGAGTGCCTGATGGCTGTCTTCAGCATTCTCAATGACGTGATGGGACCTGTGATGCGCGGGCCTTCGAGTTCGCATACAGCCGGCGCGTTCAGGATCGGCAGGATCGCTGGGCTGCTTGTGAATGAGCCGCCGGCATGCGTGCGGGTCGCTTTCGATCCTGGTGGGTCGTACGCGCCGACGTATCACGCTATGGGGTTGGACGCCGCCTTTGCCGCGGCGTTCCTTGGCTTTGAGATGGAAGACGAACGCTATGCGCAGGCGCCGGCGCTGGCCGCGGCACAGGGCTTGGACCTGGCCTTTGTCATCGCGCCGCTGGAGCACCACGATCATCCCAACACAATCCGGCTTGAGATAACGGCTCGCAGCGGCAGCACTCACGTGCTCTGGGGCCGTTCGATCGGAGGCGGCATGGTCGAGGTCTACCGCTTCGACGACTGGGCCTGCTGCATTGATGGCAAGTCGTGGGTCCTGCTCCTCAAAATGACCGGCGCGGCCAACTGCCGCCAGCGCGTGGCAGAACAGTTGGGAGGAAAGGCAACGCCCCTTCCCCGTCCCCCCTCCCGCGGCGGGGAGGGGGCTGGGGGAGGGCAGGACGAGCATGACGGCACCAGCTTTGCGCAGTGGAACCTGCTTGAACCCATTCCACCGGAAGTGCTCCAGCGGCTGCAGTCCATGAGCGAGGTTGCCGATGTTCGGTATCTGAAGCCGCTCATGTATGTCCCACGGGGCGCCGCGCTCTTCTCATCTTCGCGCGAGATGCTCGCTCTGGCTGCCGGCCGGCACTGGAGTCTGGGCCAGACGGCCTGCGCTTATGAAGCTGCGCTGCTGGGAGTTGCGGAGCAGGATGTTGTGGCGGAAGTCCTGCGGCGCTTCGAAATCATGCGCTCGGCCGTGGCCCAAGGCTTGGACGATTCGCGCGTGCACATGCCGCTCCTGTCCCCAAGCGCTGCCAGCCTGTGGCGGGCGGAGCAGGCTGGCCGCCTGGCTCACGGCGGCATGCTGGCTCGCGCTGTGGCGCGCAGCCTGGCTGTGCTGCATGTCTGCAACTCCAAAGGAGTCGTCTGCGCGGCGCCAACGGGCGGATCGTCGGGGGTGCTTCCCGGGGTGCTCGTGACATTGAGCGAGGAGCGGAAAGCCGGCGCGCAGCAGATCGCAATGGCCTTCCTGGCCGCCGGCGCAGTCGGACTGGTAATGGCCCAGCGGGCAACCTTTGCCGCCGAGGAAGCCGGTTGCCAGGTGGAGATCGGCATCGCCGGAGCGATGGCCGCGGCGGCGGTTGTCGAAATCGCGGGCGGGTCCGCTGCAAGCGCGGCGGACGCCGCTGCGATCGCGCTGCAGAACACAATGGGCCTGGTGTGTGACCCCGTTGACGGCGGCTGCGAGATTCCCTGCCACACGCGCACGGCGGCGGCGGTGGCGCAGGCGTTCGTGTGCGGCGACCTGGTTCTGGGTGGCTATGCGAATCCGATCTCCCTCGACGATGCCGTGGACGCTTCGTACGCTGTCGGAAAGCAGTTGCCGCCGGCGCTGCGCTGCACCGCTCAAGGCGGCGTGGCGGCCACGCCCTCGGCTAAGGCTTTCGTGGCCAGGCGCAGGCGGGATTCCGGGGACACGATCCCGATTTCCAAACAGCCGGAAATCGGGTCATGTCCCCGGAATCCCCGGGAGGGTAGCATGACACAGACGTTGCGGTTCTTGTCAAAAGAAGATATCGCCCGGGTCCTGACCGTGAAAGACGCCATCCCGCTGGTGCGCGAGGCCTTCGTGCAACTCTCGTCCAGGCAGGCCAGCGTGCCGCTCCGCACCAGGATTGACGTGCCCGGCCGCGACGGGACGGTGCTGTATATGCCGGCGTACTTCCCCGCCCGTGAGATCCTCGCCGTGAAAGTAGTGTCTCTTTTCAGGAACAACCCGGCCGCGGGATTGCCGTTGATCCATGCGCTGGTGCTGGTCAACGACGCGCGCACCGGACGCCCCAGCGCGGTGTTGGACGGCGAGGCTTTGACCGCGATACGAACCGCTGCCGCTGCCGGCCTGGCGACCGAACTGCTGGCCCGCCGGGAAGCAAAAGTCGCAGCCATCTTCGGGGCCGGAGTTCAGGGCCGCGCGCAACTGGAAGCGGTCTGTGCCGTGCGTCCGATCGCACAGGCATACATCTTCGACCCGGACTCCCGGCGCGCGGCCGCGTTCTGCCGTGAAATGGGAGAGAAGTTGTCGCTGGCCGTCGTTGCAGGCGGCTCGCCGGCGCAGCTCCGCAACGCCGATGTCATCTGCACGGTAACGACCTCGGCCACGCCGGTATTTGCACACCAGGACGTGAAGCCGGGGGCGCACATCAACGCGTTCGGCTCCTACAAACCAGGGGAGCGGGAGATCCCGGAAGCAACCGTACGCGCCGCCAAGGTGGTGGTGGACGAGCGCGCGGCTTGCCTGGCGGAAGCCGGCGACATTATCATCCCCCTCCAGCAGGGGCTGATAACGCCGGAGCACATTCATGCCGAGATCGGCGAGATTGCCGCCGGGCGAAAGACGGGGCGCTGCAACGACACGGAGATCACGCTGTTCAAGTCGGTGGGGAACGCCATCCAGGACGCTGCGGTGGCGTCACAGGCGCTGGAACGAGCCGCTGCGTTGGGGTTGGGCTCAGAGGTCCGGGGGTGAATTGGCTTGCCTCTCTCGCGGCGTTCCGCCTGCGCAGCAGGCGCTCTTGCACACGCAAGGAATCCGGCGGTTCTTGCGGATTTTCTTGTGCAATGCAAGAAGTGCTCTGTTATGCTGGGCCGCGCGTGGACAAGCCCAGGGGCCGC
>JBEKKG010000889.1:0-3479 GCA_050010835.1 Planctomycetota bacterium | reverse complement strand
CTACGTTGCTGGAGGTCGCCTTTATCGAAGTGTCTCCGAAACAAGCGTTCGCGCCGTCGAAGCCGCGGAACATCCGGAAGCCAGCCATGGTGTAGGAATAGGTGCCGCTCGGCGGCCAGAAGGTGGCCGCGAAGAGGCCTTGGGCGCCGAAGATGCCGAGGTTGTCGGCCTGGGCGATGGTTCCCGCGATGTGGCTGAAGCCGCCGTTCTCATACTCAGTGATGGCGATCTGCATGCCGGGGAATTCGGCGTTAATCTTGGTTTGGAGATGCCCAAGGATGTTGATGGGACCGCCCGTCACGTCCTGGGTAATCCAGGATGACTCCGTATAAGCGGGATCCCAAAGGCTGCGGGGGCTTTGAACAATAGCCTGCACTTGGTCGGGGGATAGGCTTGAGCCACTCAGTCCAGTAACCCTATTGCCATTGGCATCGGTAGCTTCCGAATACCAGTGGAAGTCGTAGACGTCCACCAAGGGTTTGCCATAAGCGTCAGAAGCGGTCTTGATGGCGGGCAAGTACTTGTCTGGGAACCAGTTCGCCCCGTTCGGCGTGGCATTCAATTCCCCTTGCCAATCGTAGATACCTTCAAATCCGTAGTGTACGGGCCCAAAGATTACGACATTGGGGAATTGGTCCTTCAAGGCCTTGGTGAGCGTGATGGTATTGGCGATATAGGTGTCCGACGAAACGGGGTTCGGCCCCTGAACCTCCAAGTGGGTCGAGTTCCAGAGTTCCGGCTTGTTGTCCAAGCTCACGAAGGTGGGATGTGCCGGGCTGGCCCCGAAGATGTTCGCCCCCGCAAACTTCTGGTCCAGCGCCCAAAGGAACTCGTCCATGTACACGTAGGCGTCCGTCGTGGGGGGATTGATTGTGAACGCCAGGCTGGATTTCGTGCTCTTCTTGTCGACCACGGTCTTGAAGCGTGTCATGTCGGGCGGATTCGTTACGCTGACATTGCCGTTCGCATCGGCGGACACCAAGCCCTGGAGCTGGATGGTCATCAAACTCGCTAGGCCGAGGCTCTGATCATCAGCAATGACGCTGCGTACCGCCTCGGCTGGGACAGTGCTGCTGCTCAGGTAGTTGTCGTTGCTGTAGGGGCCCCAGTCGCTGCCGGCGTTGGAGTAGTTGTTCTCCCAATTGTAAGCCGTCCAGCGGTTGCCTCCCATGCGGTCCAGTGTGAGCAGTGGCGGAGCATCGGTATTCCCGGAGTAGAAATTGGTGCCGTAGATATATGGCGATATTGGCTTGGTCGTGGTGGGATCAATGGTAATCGTGACGTCAGCGGTGGACACCGGATTCACAGTCAAAGTGGCCGGGTTACTGGTCACGCTGCCGGCCGTGTTGGTCACGGTGACGGTGAACGTTGATCCGCTGTCTGAAAGCGCGGTTGCGGGAGTCGTGTAGGAAGCAGAAGTTGGCGAGCCGGTGGCCGTGCTGCCGTTCTTTTTCCATAGGTAGCTCAACGGCGCGGTGCCGCTGGCCACAACGCTGAACGTAGCGGTCTGCCCAACGGTCACTGTCTGACTCTGCGGCTGCGTTGTGATCGTCGGCGCCACCAGAGCTGCGTTCACGGTAAGTGTTGCGGCATTGCTGGTCACGTTGCCGGCGGAATTGGTGACGGTTACGGTGAACGTGGCCCCGTTGTCACCGAGGACCGTGGCCGGCGTCGTGTACGAAGCGGAAGTTGCCGAGCCGGGGGCCGTACTGCCGTTCTTCTTCCAAAGGTAGCTAAACGGCGCGGTGCCGCTCGCGGCCACGCTAAAGGTCGCTGTCTGGCCCACCGTGACGGTCTGGTTCAGCGGCTGCGTGGCGATCGTGGGGGCCACAGCAGTGGCGCCACTGCCGGTACTGACCATGATGCTCGACGCATTCACAGGCTCGAAATCAGCCAGAGTGAGACTGGTGAGGCACTGTAGATCGTTGTCGTTCCAGCGAGCGTCTGGAGTGCCGATCAGGCCTCCGCTGATTCCGTTATCGGCGAGGATGATCCCATAGTTTCGAAATGCTGTGATGATGATGGCCGCCTGCGGACTGGAAGAGGCGCAAGCAGGGGTTGCTACAGAAGCTTTGAGCCGGTAGATCTCGCCAGCCGGGCCAGTCATGGTGCAGCTTGCCGGTGGAGAAGATTGCGAAATCAGGTTTCCGGTGGGAATGGAACTTCCTCCCGCGGCCGTGCAGCTTCCCACGCCCGCCGTTTCTGTAGCAGGCCAGACCCAATAATTCAGCATGTGGTTGAGCGTGAATCTCGTAGGATGGCGGACCGTGCCGTTCGGCGAGGTTGGCGTGCCCGCACCAATCACTTCATCGGCGTTGACGAGCAGCGGCGCTATAGGAAGTCCTGCCGCATCGGATGTTCCCTGCCCCTGCGGCGTCAGGGCATCCGAAGACACATCCGGCCACAGTGCGTTCGAAGAGTCGGTCCAGGGGCCGCCCTGATATATTCCCTGCCACATCTCGTATAGGGCAGGCTTGTTTCCGCCGCCCGGCTCCAGATAAACGAGAACGTGCCGGTCTCCCGTCGAGATGCTGGTGCCTTCCACCGGAGCATTCGCCGGGATTGGGCCAGATGTAAAGTAGGACTGGTACACAGTGGTCGAAACCGAAACGTTCGGTTGGTTGTAAGGAACCTCAATCGCTGGAATCCCGTTCGGGAACGGCGCGCCAGAAGTGTTGCCGAAAAATGGCTTGATCGTCGCTGACAAGTAGCCGCTGTAGATAGGTGCGGCGGGGGAAGTATCTACGGGCAATCCGGTACTAGTGGCGTCCACTCGATGGTGAAAAATGGAATCTGCCGGAAAGACGTTTGCCAAGAACGAGTTGTTGCCGTTGATCGCGAAGTTGATCTGCCGGGTGGCCTGAGCATTCGCCGAATCTCTAACTATAAATTCAGGGCTGTATGCGCCTTGTCCGCCGATCTGTGGACTGCTGACCACCCCTGAACTTGCGTTCAGAGACATTCCTTCGGGTAGTGGCGGAAAGTTCCCACTCGTGTCTACGGAAAACGTGTAGGGCGGAGTGCCGTCGTTCGCCGATATCGTGCAGCCCGCGTAAGCTGCGCCCTGCGTTCCTCCCGGACAGGAAGTGGTCGTAATCGTTAGCGACCCACCCGTGTTTACGGTGACCATTGCCGTTGCGGTCGTCGAGCCGCCCGTGCTCGTGGCTGTCAACGTGTAGGTCGTCGTTACCGTGGGGCTTACGCTGGTTGAACCACTCGCAGACGTGGACGTGAACGTTCCGGGCGTGATTGCAATGCTTGTCGCTCCGGATGTTACCCAGCTAAGAGTGCTGCTGGAACCCGAATTGATGGCGGTGGGGTTCGCTGTGAAGGAGGTGACGGTGGGTATTGCCGGGCTCACCGTGACGGTACAGTTGTTCGACGTGACGTTCGATCCGTCGGTGGAGTGAGCAGTGATAGTGACAGTTCCAGCCTTCACTCCGCTGACTAAGCCAGCAGCGCTGACGGTGGCGGTGGTG
>JBEKKG010000888.1:0-3480 GCA_050010835.1 Planctomycetota bacterium | reverse complement strand
CTTTCACAGAGCAGGCCAAATTTAAAGCTAAAGATCTCGGCGAATTTCTCACCGAAGGGGCCCAAAGTGTTCTGATGATCTTGTAAAAATACGGCTTATGAGCTATATGTACTGTACGACGACGAAGAAATGTGTAATTGCTTTGGCAAAGGTACAATTCCGAATAAATATAACCATTATGTCAATTTTTAGAGGTCCCTTTATGTCTAGCATGTCTTTGAGCTGCCTGAGCGGGATTGTATTTGGCTGTATCTGAAGAATACAACACATGTGATCATTGTTATCAGGAGTCTGTGTCCCCAAATAAGTGCCAGGATCATGCGAAGGAGCTTGAATGTCATTTTCAGGCCGATGAGACCCACCAGGACAATTGCCGCCGGTTTTCAACCACCGCCGCGCTGCCGCCCAGCAGCATCGGCAGTTTGGGGCCGATGGCGTTGAGTATTTTGGCTTGGGCCACGCGGGTACTGAGCGCCTTCTCGCCGGCAAAATTCGGCAGGCCTGAGGCCCAGCCTTCAGGCAATTTCCGCGCCTGCCAATCGCGGAACTGCCTGGCCAGATCGGGATGGGCCTTCTCGTAGGCCGCGAACTTCCTGCCCCATTCCGCTTCCTGTTCCTTGCCGCGCACGGCCTGCTTGCGGAACTGGGCCAGCGCGCCGTCCGGGATGTAGAAATCCTTCTCCGGGTCCCAGCCGTAAGCCTTCTTGGTGAGCTTCACCTCATCCTTGCCCAGCGGCGCACCGTGGACTTCGCCCGTGTCAGCCTTGTGGGGCGAGCCGTAGCCGATGATCGTGCGGATGGCGATGAGGTGCGGTTTGTCCTTCACGGTCTTGGCGATCTCGATGGCCTTGTGGATGGCCTCGATGTCGTTGCCGTCCGCAACGCTCTGCACATGCCAGCCGTACGCTTCAAAGCGCTTGACCCTTTCTTCGGTGAACGCCACCGACGTGTGCCCCTCGATGGAAATGTGGTTGTCGTCGTAGAGATAGACGATGTTGTCCAGGCGCAGATGGCCGGCCAGCGAGGCGGCCTCACTGGCCACGCCTTCCATCAGGTCGCCGTCGGAGACCAGGCCGTAGATGCGGTAATCCACAATGTCATAGCCGGGGCGGTTGAAGTACGCCGCCAGATACTTTTGCGCGATGGCCATGCCCACGCCGTTGGAGAAGCCCTGGCCGAGGGGGCCGGTCGTGGTCTCCACGCCCGGCGTGTGCGCGTACTCGCTGTGTCCCGGACACTTGCTGCCAAGCTGGCGGAAGTTCTTCAATTCCTCAAGCGGCAAGTCGTAGCCCGTCACGTGCAGCAGGCTGTACAGCAACATGCAGCCATGCCCGCAGGAGAGGATGAACCTGTCGCGGTCCACCCACTTGGGATTGGCGGGGCTATGGCGCAGGTGGCGGTCCCACAGCACGTAGGCCATAGGCGCCTGACCCATAGGCGCGCCGGGGTGGCCCGCGTTCGCTTTCTGCACGCCGTCAATCGAGAGACAGCGCAGGGTGTTGATGCACAGTTGGTCCAGTTGCGCGTTTGTCACGGACATGGTTGCTCCTTCCACAAAGGCAGGGATTCCGGGGACACGACCCCGGATTCCGGGGACATGACCCGATTTCCAAACAGCCGGAAATCAGCGGATTCCGGGGACACGATCCCGATTTCCAAACAGCCGGAAATCGGGTCATGTCCCCGGAATCCAACAAAGCAGGCTGCTGAGTTTAGCAACACCGCCCCGCAGGTGCTATGGGAAATATGGGAAGAATGGGACTTATGAAACGGATCCCTTACAGTCGCGGCTCTTTCCATGCGGCGCTCGTGGGCAGGGGCTGCCAGCCGCGCGGAAAGCTGGGGTAGATCTTGTGCATCAGGTCAGGGATGTCCTGGGCTTCGATCTCGCGGGTGTGCGCGTTGAGCACCCGGCTGAACGGCGGCGGCTTCTGCTCGTCAAACACCGGCTCGACGCGCTCCTCGCGGAACAGGATGGGGCTGTCCAGCTTGAAGGGCTTGATGCCGCCAATCGCTTTCATAGCATGTTGCGCGCCTGCGCGGATGATCTGGCACGCCTCTTGGGGCGTGCGGTGCAGAGCGGACGTGCGGCTCAGTCCCACCTTCACCGGCGCGGTCACGATTCCCGGCACCAACTGCTCCATTTCCCGGCAGGCATAAACATCGCCCGAGATAAAGACGAAGGGCACGCCATAGTGGCCGGCAATCGCCGCCTGCACTCCGGCCTCACCCAGGGAAACGCCGTTGAAAGTCCAGTTCTGCACGCCCTTGCTCATGGTATGGTGGAGGCACGCGCCCGCGGTGCCCGCTTTCGCATGGGCGCCCACCAGGCCGGTGGCCGCGCAGGTCTCGTCGAGGTAAGGCAGCCAGGCAGGGCGCTCGCTGCCGTTGACGACCCAGGCCCGGGGATCCAGTTCGTCGAGGTCAATGGTATAGCCCGCGCCGTGGCCATCGTTGACCACGACTTCGGCCGCGCCGCCGGCATGGAAACCGTCCACCGCCGCGCTCACTTCCCGCGCCAGCCAGCGGCGCTGCCGCGCGCGGCGCTCGTGATTCTCCAAGCTCGTGTCTTCGCGGTCCTCCCACGTGTAGACGCCGGCTACGCCTTCCAGGTCCGTCACGAGGTAGATTCTCATGGCTGCTCCTTTCGCTTACCCCGCCTTGGGGTTCAGCACCCGGCCCAGGAACAGAATAGCGCCGGATTTGGTGTCTCGAATCAGGAAGAGGAACGAGCGGTCAGCGCGGAATTCGGTCCTGTGTGCGAGGCCGCGCGGTTTCATCACCACTGCTGTCGCCGCGGCGGCTTCAGTGCCTTCCTCGTTCACGTCCACGTAGGCCTTGTGGGCGACGAGCGAGATGTACAAGTCGTCGGGCCGGGGCAGGATGCCTGTGAAGTCGGCGTTGGCGGGGCTGAAGGCGTCCGCCATGCCCAGGGCAATGAGCGCCTCGTTCAGTTTATATTCGCCGGTCACCTTGAAGAGCGGCAGCGTGACCTGGACTTCCTGGGGGCGCAGATGGCCCAGCCAGGCGGCCAGGTTCTCGGGCGTAAGCTTTTGCTCCAGGTTTTCCAAAGCCCCGGCCAGCGCTCCGAGGCCGGCCCCGTCAGGCGCGGCCGGCAAGAGGACCACCATCGCCAGGTTCCCGCCCTGGTACGGAAGCGCCAAGGCCTGCACCGCGTCATCCACGAAATAGGGATACTGCCCGGTGCGGTGCATCAAGGGCAGGTCCACGGCTTGCGGGTTGTCCTTTGCGCAAACGGTGAACGGGCCTGCGCGCGTATCCTCTTTCTTGAACTGGCTGGCCCAGTTGCCTTTGAAATAGATGGCGTTGACCAGGACGAGCTTGGTGCCCGCATCAATCATGCCGGCTTTCAGCAGTTCCTTGATCTTCTCCTGCGTCTCCTTCTCGACCCAGGCATTGATGGTCTTGCGCGCGCCTTCCGGGTCGCCGGCAAAATCCAACCGGTCCAGGCTGGCGCCG
>JBEKKG010000887.1:0-3481 GCA_050010835.1 Planctomycetota bacterium | reverse complement strand
CCATCGGTGCGCCGTCGTTTGCTGAAGCCCTGCGCTACGGAGCGGAAACCTTCCACGCGCTGAAGAAAATCCTCGCCAAGAAGGGCTATGCCACCAGCGTAGGCGACGAAGGCGGCTTCGCGCCGAACCTGAAGAGCAATGAGGAAGCTTGCGAGGTGATCCTGGAGGCGATCAAAGCAGCCGGCTTCACGCCTGGCAAGGACGTTTCGCTGGCCCTGGACCCGGCAGCCAGTTCCTTCTATGAGGATGGGGCCTACAACCTTGTCAAGTCCGGCCAAGGAAAGAAGACCAGTGCCGAGATGACACAGCTCTACGAGAAGTGGGTGGCGAAGTACCCCATCGTCTCCATCGAGGACGGTCTGGCCGAGAACGACTGGGGCGGCTTCCGCGAGCACACCGCCAAGCTGGGCGCGAGGATTCAGATTGTGGGCGACGACCTTTACGTGACCAACACCAGGTTTATCGCGCGCGGCATTGCCGAGAAGAGCACCAACGCCGTACTCATCAAGTTGAACCAGATCGGCACAGTGACTGAGACCATCGCGGCCATCCGCATGTGCCAGAAGGCCGGTTGGGGCTATGTCATCTCGCACCGTTCGGGCGAGACGGAAGACGATTTCCTGGCCGACTTCGCGGTGGCGATGGGCGGCGGCCAGATCAAAACCGGTTCCGCCTGCCGCAGCGAGCGCATCTGCAAGTACAATCGGCTGTTGGAGGTTGAGGCCGAACTCGGCAAGGCTGCTGTGTTCGGCAATCCGTTCGCTGGACGATGAAGCCCCAGGCTCCATGTCCTGCGTTCAGAAGATGCCTTCTTCCCCGGGTGCATGACACTTTAGGCGGGCCGTTTTTCCCCCTCCCCTCGCGGGAGGGGGTAGGGGGAGGGGCACGACATCTCTCTCCCCGCGTTCGCTTCGCTCACGTCGGCCCTCTCCCGCAAGGGGAGAGGGGGCGCGCCGAATCCGCCATGCACCCTTCTTCCCCCGCCAACATCTTGACGGGGCTGCTGCCTTGTGCTACTTTGGCTTCTATCGGGGATGGAGTCCCCCTCATAACCGCTCTTTGCCGGGCTGATGACTCCTGTCGCCGCAACGCTTTGGCGGCAGGGATCGGAGGCTTGTGCCTGTTGAACCCGCCGTGAGGCGGGTTTGTCGTTTTCGCGAGCTGGCGCGGCGCGGTTCATCGTTGGGGAGGACTCCGCATGGAAGAAGCATTTTGTATCGCCGCACTCTGGCTTGGCCTGGCCTTGTTATCCACCGTTCTCGCCAGCCATTTGCGTATCTCAATGGCGCTGGTCGAGATTTGCGTGGGTGTCGCGGCCTCCTTCGCCTGTGCCAGGTTCCTTGGCCGGGATGCGCTGGGCGCGGACAGAGAATGGCTCAAGTTCATTGCCTCAACCGGCGCTGTGCTGCTGACCTTCCTGGCGGGCGCGGAACTCGAACCGCAGGCGCTGAGGGCCAAGTGGAAGGAAGTGTCGGTGGTGGGGTTGGTTGGCTTTGTCGCACCGTTCCTCGGTTGCGCGGCGCTGGCGAAGTGGCTCCTGGGCTGGGACACCCAGGCCAGTTGGCTGGCAGGTATCGCGCTCTCAACGACTTCAATGGCGGTCGTTTACGCGGTGATGTTGGAGACTGGCTTCAACAAGACGGCCTATGGCAAAGGCGTTCTCGGGGCGTGTTTCGTCAACGACCTTGGCACCGTGATCGCCCTGGGTTTGATATTCGCGCCGTTCACGGTCCGGACCGTCGTGTTTATCCTCGTGAGCGTTCTGGCTTTCATTCTTGTGCCTTTCATCACCGCGCGCTTAACCGCGTTGTACGGCAACCGCACGGCCGCGGTGCGGACCAAGTGGGTGCTCTTCGTGCTCTGCGGCTTGGGAACGCTGGCGCTGTGGGCCGGCAGCGAAGCGGTGCTCCCGGCCTACATCCTCGGCATGGTGCTGGCAGGCAACGCGGCCCAGGACCACCATTGGGTGCGCCGTCTGCGCACGCTGACCATCGGATTTCTGACACCCTTCTACTTCCTCCGGGCCGGTTCGCTGGTGGCGGTGTCCGCGCTGGCAGCCGCGCCTCTTGTGTTCCTCGCCCTGCTGTCGGGGAAAGTGGCCTCCAAGATTTTCGGGTTGTACCCGGTCATCTGCTTGTTTCATCAGGAGGGCAAGGAGCGGTGGTACTACACCCTGCTCATGTCCACGGGCCTGACCTTCGGCACCATCTCGGCCCTCTACGGTCTTACGCATGGCATAGTGACAAGGGAGCAATACTCGTTCCTCGTGGCGGCCGTGATCGCCAGCGCCGTCGTGCCAACGATGATCGCGAACTTTGCCTTCCTGCCCAAACACCTGCTCCAGGAGGCGCCGGTGCCTGACGATGAGCTCCCGCAACTTGAGGACGCGGACCGCTAACCTGCCATTGTGGTGCAGGCTTCCAGCCTGCACCCCTGTTGCCTCCTCAATCCCCGCCCTGCCAGCGCAGGCAGGATGCCTGCACCACAAGTCCGGTTATGTACCCTCAACCCCCAAAAATTTTCATCAGCGCCGTCACCCAAGCCCCAAGGCCAAGCACGAAGATGAGCATCGCGCCCAGCGAGTATTGAAACTTGTGCGACACCGGGGTCGCCAATCGGCCACTGTTGCGCCACCCTGCAATCAGGCTGACCAGAACGCTGTCGCTCCAGAAGAAGGCCAGCAGTCCGCCCCAGAACAGCCCAGCCAGCGAGTCGTTTCTGGGCATGCCGCCGAAAATACAGGCCAGGACCAGCAGCACCAGACCATAAAACAGCGGCAACCCCCAAGTTACAGGTTTGCTTTCCGCAATCAGTTTCTGGCGATGGCGGTACCCCAGGAACAAAGGCAGGCCAAAATAACATAAGATGCAGAAGCACAGAACCCAAACCAGCCAGCCTGTCTTGCGCCAAGGGAGTGACCCCGCTGCCAGCCGGTAGGTCTCGAACCCGCACGCCGCCCCGGCAAGGACTGCGGGTGGCACAGCTATCACCCAGGCCACGAGCAGTTGTTTGATAATATCCACTGGGGCGTATCCAGCCACGTGAATGTCTACCAGGGACATTACCAGGCGAGCGGCCGAAGCCACGAGCAGGCTGCCAGCCATCCCGCCGGCAAAGACCTGCATCCCCAGAATGGTGCAGTCGCGCCGGGTCGTCTTCGCCGGCTCCTCTGGCGCCGCTGAAGTGTCCGATCGCGCCGGGTCACGAGGCGGCGGCGTGGAGTACAAGTCCCGAGACGGGTCCATTGTTGCCATCTTGCCGGTGTATGTCATTTTTGGCAAATGGAGGAGCGACGATGGAAATCAATCTGTCCAAGAAGATCGCGGTAGTCACGGGCGGCTCAGGCGAACTCGGCCGCGTCATGGTCCGCACGCTGGGGCGCTGCGGCGCCGACGTGGCGGTGCTGTACTTGCAGAACAAGCAGAAGGCCCTCGAATTGGAGGTC
The DNA here is from genome assembly GCA_050010835.1 of Planctomycetota bacterium. Classification (GTDB taxonomy): domain Bacteria; phylum Planctomycetota; class SZUA-567; order H5-PLA8; family H5-PLA8; genus JAPLOD01. The sequence continues at coordinate 36 of JBEKKG010000887.1, read as the reverse complement.
GAGCTCAAGGCTCTGGGCGTGCGCGCCATCGCCGTC
>JBEKKG010000886.1:0-3485 GCA_050010835.1 Planctomycetota bacterium | reverse complement strand
CAGACAAAGCCGGAGTGACGCGGCGAAGACCTATGGTGATGCGCAAGCCGGCCAAGCACTCGCACAGAAGTGGCTTGAATCTGCGGGCAAGCTGCTTCCTGCCACGGCGCAGCCTGATCCCCAAGCGCTGATCGGGGAGGCGACGGCGCTGGCCCAGCAGGCGCGGGATTGCGCCGACCGCTGCAAGCAAACCGCAGCAGGCTCTGGGACGGCGGGAGGCGGCTTCAACGAGGTGGATACCACGGTCGGCAAGGATACGTCAGGGGGCGAGACACAGGGAGGCTTCCAAGAGGTTGAATCACCTGCCGGCAAGGAGAACACCGAACAAGAGCAGAAACCCAACGGGTTCGAAGAAGTGGACTCGAGTGTTGGCAAAGATCTAGGCGCGGGCCAACCAGCCCAAAATCAACCCGGGACAGGCGGCGCACCGAACACCCCATCACCCGGAACTGGCGGTGGTTCAACGGCAGGGCCTGCGCTTCAGGTTCGGCCGGCTGCTGCCTTGGCGGCGGGCCAGCCGGCGGCGTATCACATCTTCGCGACCGGGTCGCGCTTGGGGTGGGCCGGAGGGCTCGCCCGGTACTCCGAAGGCCCGGCGGACCAGGCGATCATCGATCACCTGATGGCAGCGGGGGAGCACGCGAGGATGGCAAACTTCGAAAGCTATCCGCCCACCAAAGCCTGGCCAGGCTGGACCCAAATCAAAGCCCAGTTCACGTCGTGGGCGCAACTGATCGCGCGTTATCGGAACGACACGGTCCGGCGGCAGGTGGCGACCGCGGTGCCGGGCTCGGCGGAGACACTGGCCCAGCAAGTCAGCGTGCAGACCGTGGGAACCACCATGCAGATGCCCAACTGCGACGCGGCCTACATGCGTCTAGGCTTTTACCTGTCGTACGGTCAGCAAACGCTGTCCATCGCGCAGGAAGCCGCCACCCATCACGGCAGTTCGGAGTTAGTGGCTCGGGCGCAGGCGGATGCGGTCAACCACCTGGTCGAGGCGGACCGGATCCTGATAAACTACCAGAACATAAGGGTTGCCTCGGGTCGCTGCGCGGACTTGCGTGACGTCCGCGCTCAGCTCGAAGCGCTGCTGCGCGTCCCCAACATCCTGGGGCAAGTCCCAGCGGTAATCGCCGCATGGAAAACTGCTTTGGAAAGGATCATGGCCCTTTCCGCCGCGGGCCCGCCGTCGTCGACAAGCTACGATGAATGCCTCAAGAAGTATTGCCCCATGTGCGGGCAGGCGATAAGCCTGCTGGGTGTATCGGCCGCAAATGATTGCGATCCGTGCAAGACGAGGAATGCGCAGCTCATCAGCGCGTGCGTTGCCGGCGGCCAGTCTCAGGCGGCCCGGCAGCAACCTTCCGGCCCTCCATCGCGGGTTGGGACTACCGGCGCTGCATCGCAGCGAGCCCAGACGCAGCCGAAGGATCCCGGAGAACTCGAAGGGACATGGTTCCTGTGCGCGTGTAACATCCTCGGGGGGCGTCCTCGAATGTATTGGATGGACAACTCGGGACCACATACCCTAGCGGAGTTCGTGAACTATTGCTCAAAAGCGCGAACCCAATACCATTCAGCTCAGGAGATGTCGGCAAACCATGGACAAATTCCGGATTTCCTGGTCCAGTTCACGAAAAGCGGGGGTCAGTACTCCGGCAAAAATGCACCCGGGAGTAGAAGACTAACAGGGGAAGATCCAATGTGGGATATCAATCACCATCAACCTTTCGAGGAAATGTATCGCTTGGCCCGGACGGGTCCTGGTTCTTACCAGGGACAGGGTTTGGCCTGCCACTCCTGCACTCCCGGATCCCCGCTGGTTTGGAGCCCTACAACCATCACCGTGCAAGGAGATGTGGCAACGGAGAATACCTTTGGCAACGCCGGGTCCCCCTACCAACAGGTTTGGGTGAGAACCGCATCGCCGCCTGCCGGCGCGGGCCAGCCCGCCGCGCCTTCGCAACGGACGAATTACCCCAACAGCATTAACCTGCTTGGCGTTGAGGCCCCGGCGGCCCCATCGCCGAAGCCCCAATAGCATTCCGGGATTCCGCGTTTGCCAGGAGGATGAAGTAACTACCGCAGAGGGAACGATATGAGATATTTGCGCCGGCGCACCATGTTTGTCTTCCTGGTGCTGTTCCAATTGCTGTGCGCGATTTCGACCGCGCAAGGCCAACATCCGCCCATTGTCCAGCGTGCCAACGCCGACCTTGAACAGGGAAACTACGAGCAGGCCGCCGCGCTCTACCAGGATGCATTGGACCATCCGCCGCCGGAATACGGTGAGATGCCTGCCCAATACAAGAGCTATCTGTGCGCGAATATTGGCATCTGCTTTGTGAAGCTCCAGCGCTTCGAAAAGGCGATTGCGGCACTCAACCAAGGCGTTTCTTTTGACCCGAAGAATGCTTGGGCCTATGGTTGGCTTGGTGTTGCCTACAATTTCGACGAGAAATTCGCCGAGGCTATTCCCAATTGCCAAAAAGCGATCGAGCTTAGTCCGGATGAATGCTCGAATTACGCGGGCCTTGCCCTGGCCAACAACCGGCTGGGACAGTATGACGCAGCCCAACAGGCGATCGATGCCGGTCGCGGGAAGACCTGTGCTCGTGACGATAAGCAGCTTCTCGAGAATAGCCAACTAGAGATCTATCTCGCTAAGCGAATGTACGTGGAGGCTAATCGCGCGGTGGGCGAGCGGAAGCTGATCGGCGTGGATTTGAGGGCGATTGCGGGCGTCGTTCAGATCAGGTATGTCTTCCCGAACGGACCGGCACAACTGGCGGGCCTCCAGGCCGGCGATGTCGTCATGGCTATCGATGAGAAACCGGTTGACAGCATCCAGACGTTCTCGACCATAATTGACGGGGCGCCACCCGGCTCGACGTTGCCGTTCCGGGTCACGAGAAACGGCAGCGTCGTGGAAGGGAACGTAATTATCGGCATTCCGGTGAACTTGCCCGAGCTCGCCGCCGCAGCCAATTCGCCGGCCCCCGCGGCGCCCTCTCCGCCAACTGTCTCGCCCTCTCCGCCAACCGCTGCGCCCCCTATTCTCACCATCAACCGCGTCGAGGTAGAGCCTTCCACTGTTGCGCCGGGGGAGCGATTCACCCTCGAAGTGTCTTACACGGCCCCGGCGAAGAACACGGTTTCCTTCAGCTACAGCATCCGCAGCGGCCGGCAGAAGTTGTTCACCTCCGTTCGGCAAATGCTAGAGGGGGGAAGCCCGGAGGCCATGGTCATCAAAAAAACTCTCACGGCCACGAAAACCCCGGGCAACTACACCATCGAAGTGCAGATGTCCTCGAATGAAGCCAAGGCCGCGCGGGAAGCCGCCTTGACGGTAGAGCCGCGGAAGTGACCGGTTGCATATACTGAATCCGCTTCCTTTTGACATCTTTTCCCACAAAGAAGTAGAAGCGCCGCAGGTTCGAACTATGGAACCTGCGCCACGCCTGCTGGCACAACCCGCCGCT
>JBEKKG010000885.1:0-3488 GCA_050010835.1 Planctomycetota bacterium | reverse complement strand
CTGCGCCCGCGTCTGGCGCCGCGCCAGCAGCTTGGCGCGCAAGGCCGCCATGCGGGCCTGGAAGAGTTCAGGAGACTCCCCCCGGGCCGTGGCTATGTCAGCCAGCGGCCTCTTGAGATGGATGATGTTCGAGCCGGGTTGCTCGCCGGTCGCCTCTTCGCTGAAGTTCCCCTTCTCCTTGAGGTTGTACACTTCGGCGAACAGGGCCGCATCCCCAGTTCCCAGTGCCTCAACGGCCTCCTTGTAGCGCCAGACATAGGCTTCCCCTTCCTTGCCTACTTCGCCGGAATCCAGGGCTGAATAGAAGCCGCCTTGGGGCGCGGTCATTTCGTTCTGCACCCAGCGAAAGATGTCTTCCACCGCCTCACGATAGCGGGGAACACCGGAGAGCGCGTAGCCGTCCGTGTATGCGCGCATGAGCTGCGCGTTGTCGTAGAGCATCTTCTCAAAGTGCGGCAGCAGCCAGACGCTGTCAGTGCTATAGCGGTGGAAGCCGCCGCCAAGATGATCGTGTATGCCGCCCAGCCATATAGCGTCCAAGGTGCGGGTAACCATGCGCAGCAGAGCTTTGTCCTCTGTCCGGCGATACTCATGGATGAGCACGCTCAGCACGCCGTGGGGCGGGAACTTTGGCGCCATGCCGAAGCCGCCGTGCTCTGCATCGAACATATTCGTGTACTCGGCCACGGCGTTGTCCACCAGTTTCTGATCGGCGGGGCCGGCATCGGGGCCTGGCTGAAGAAGCCCGCGCGCGCCTTCCGTCTGGCGAATGGCTCGGGCCAGCTCACCCGCCTGTTGCTCCACTTCCCTGCGCTTCTCTTTCCAGACCCGCGCAATGGTTTCGAGCACCTGCAGGAACTGCGCCTTGGGGAAGTAGGTTCCGGCCATAAAGGGTCTGCCATCCGGCATAAGCCAAAGCGAATTCGGCCAGCCGCCGCGCCCCGTCACCAACTGCGTGGCCAGCATGTACTGCTCATCTATGTCCGGCCGTTCTTCCCGGTCCACTTTGATTGCAATGAAGTCTTTGTTGAGGGCTTTGGCGACTTCCTCGTCCTCGAAGGAATCCTTCTCCATGACGTGGCACCAGTAACAGGTCGAGTAACCGACGGAGAGGAAGATCGGCTTGTCTTCCTTCTGGGCCTGGGCCAGGGTTTCCGGGTTCCAGGCATGCCAGTTGACGGGGTTGTGGGCGTGCTGCAAGAGATAGGGGCTGGTCTCGCGGATCAGCTCGTTGGTGTGCTTGTGCTCCTGGGCGTCAGAAACGTCACTCGCTCGCACAGTAGAATATCCCGGAACAAGCCTGGCTCCCGCCAAAGCCGCCAGCATTGTTGCGGTGAAAGGGAGTCCGCATCTCATGGTTCTCTTCCAGAAAGAGCATCGCCACGCAGCCCTCCCCAGCCTTGGCGGATATATCATACCACGTAGCGCAGGCTTCCAGCCTGCAGTTCCTCTGGGGGATTCCGGGGACACGGGCGGGGGGATTCCGGGGACACGACCCGATTTCCAAACAGCCGGAAATCGGGTCGTGTCCCCGGAATCCTAAATCGGGTCATGTCCCCGGCGTATGGCCTTGCACAACGCTGGCATCGTGGCATCATCTGATTGAGCAGTGGCAGCCCGGCCAGGGCGTAGAGAATGAAAGTGAAATTCTCCAATGATTGAAGCCAACCTGAAATACCGCCTCACCGTCCTGCGCGGCACATTGCGACGGGCCTGCATGGCCGACGGCGCCGGGCGCCTGGTGCTGGCCCTGGTGCTGGGCCTGCTCGGCTGCGTGCTGCTGGACTATTTCTTCTTTCGTTGGGAAAGCCCAGTCAACACGGCGTTCCGCATTCTCATGCTCGCGGGCCTGCTGGCCACGCTGGGGGGCATTGTCTACTGCCGGGTCGTGGCTCCGCTCGCCGTGCCGCTGAGCATTGATGACATGGCGCTGGCCGTGGAGAAGGAATTCCCGCAGCTCAACGACAGCCTCATCTCCGCCGTGCAGCTTACCCGCATGGTCTCCGACGAGCGGTACGTCAGCACGCCCATGATCAAGGAAGTCGCCTGGCGGGCCTACGAAGCCGCCGGCGAACTGGATTTTCGGCGGGTGGTGAAGTTTCAGCGCGTCCGGCCGGTGCTCGTGGGCGCGGCGGCGGCCTTGCTGCTCTGCGGGCTGCTCTTCCTCCCGCCGTTGCAGTTGCAGCCCTTCCTGATAACGGGCCTGGCGCGCGCCGTCAACCCGCTCTCCAACAGCCCCTACCCCGTGCGCACCCACATCAATGTGGCTACGGAACCCGCCATGAATCCCGAGGAGGCGGCGAAACGGGTAAAGACCATGCCGCGCAACGACACCCTGACCATAGTGGCGGAAGCCCGCGGCGCGCTGCCAGGCAAGGCCAGCATCGCCTTCAATTACGGCAAAGGTTATGGCCGCGAGGAACTGCTGAAGACCGTAAGCACCAGGTACGATGCCAGCACACGCGCAAGATACAAAGAGTTCAGCTACGACTACAATCCGGTCATCTCCAGCTTCACGTTCAAGATCCGGGCCGGCGACAACCAAAGCGAGGAATACAGCGTCCGCGTGGTGGACCGTCCGGAACTGGCCAACCTCGAGGTCTCTTACGAACTGCCCGCTTACATCTCGGACACGCGCACGCCCTGGAAGAAAGAGCGCAGTCTGCGCAACGTGGTGGGCACCCAGGCGCACTTGCAGGGCGAAGTCAACAAGCCGCTGCGCTGCGCCTGGCTGAAGCTCGGCGCCCAACCCGCTGTGGAGATGGACCTTTCCCAGGAGCGCACCCGGTTCATCACCACGATCCTGCTGGACGAATCGAAAGACTACGAGATCACGCTCCAGGATGAGGACGGCCTCGACAACCACAACAAGATCCGGCACAGGATCTGGGTGTTGCCGGACACGCTGCCGCGCGTGAGCTGGCGCAAGCCGGCTGCGGACCTGGATGTCTCCCCGCTGGCGGTCGTGGCCCTCGGCCTCGGCGCGGAAGACGATTGGGGCCTCAAGAATGCCGTCATCAAGTTCCGGCGCTATAAAGGGGCCGCGGCGCCCGCGCCGGCTGAAACCGTGCCCGGCGCGCGCAACGCCGCGCCCATCGTTGTGGACACCGCCAGCCCGGCGGTCGAGGGCAACTTCGAGTTGCCTGAGCCGCAGCCCGGCGCGTTCAACCGCAGCGCCCAGCGCCTCGACCTGGCTAAGGACTGGGCGCTCTCGGAACTGGGCGTCGAACCCGGCGACCTGGTGGAGTATTGGGCCGAGGCCTACGACTGGTGCCCGACCCCGCGCAAGGCCAGTGACCCGCAGATTTACCGGCTGCGTGTCTTCTCGCCCGAGGAAATCCGCCGCCGCCTGGATGTCGAGCGTCTCCGGCTGCTCGAAGACCTCAAGGTCATCATCCGCGACCAGGAGAGCGACAAGAAACAGGTGGACGCCATCAAAGACCACTTGGCCGTGGGCAATCCCTTCGACAACCCGGACCGCACCAAGG
>JBEKKG010000884.1:0-5339 GCA_050010835.1 Planctomycetota bacterium | reverse complement strand
ACTATGGAGGACCCTGAGGCCCTGAAGTACGTGGGCGCGCTCTCCGTTCATTCCTGGGGCGGCGCCACGCCCGAGCAATACGGGGCCTGGGCGGATACCGCGGCCAAGCTCGGCCTGCCCCTCCTCGTCGCCGAGGCCGGCCCGGACGCCGGCGCCTGGCAGGGGGGCAAGTACCAGAACTTCAACTACGGCCTGCAAGAGATGGTCCATTACCAGGAACTTTTCCTGCACGCGCGCCCGCAGGCCGTCCTGCTTTGGGAATTCACGGGAGATTACTCACTCTTAGCCAAGGGCCACACAGCCCAGGCCGGGCTCCAACTGACGGAACGCTTCTGTTTCCAGAAACACTGGTGCGACCTGACGCCCGCCGGCAGCGAGGCGCTCGCCACGAAAAGCGACAATGGCAGCATCCTCTTCACCGCCTTCCGTTCTGTTGTGCGCGGGGGGCCGGCCGGATACACGCTGCATCTTGGCAATACGCAGTGGACGAGGCGCGCCGGCGTGCAGGGCCTCCCGCCGGAACTCAGGATGTTGAACGTGGTCCGCACCAGCTTTGGGGAATTGTTCAAGCGGCAGCAGCCGCTCGCCGTCGTGGACGGCAAATGCGCGCTGGAACTGCCGGGCCAGTCGCTGACGACTCTGACTACGCTTACTATCCCTGAGTTAAAGGAGCCGGGCGCGCGCTGACATGTCGTTGCTTCGTGGATCGTGGACCGTGGACCGGGGTTCGGGCTTCTCTTTGAGGAGGGCTTCATCATGCCGGAGACAGGATCAGACAAGACCTTGACGGGCTGGCGGCGCGTTGCGTTGGAGTGGTCCGATGTACCACTGCGGGCGGCCCTGGCCGCCACATTCGTCTGCCACGGCTACCAGAAGATTTTCGGCGAGGGCGGCGTAGGCGCGTTCGCGAAACATCTCCCTCCGCAGGTTCCCGCCCCTGAGTACATGGCCTGGCTGGCGGCGCTGGCTGAGTTCGCGGGTGGGATCGCAATTGCGCTGGGCTTGTTTACGCGCATCGCTGCCTTGGGCCACATGGCGGTCATGGCCGTGGCCATCTCTACTGTTCACGTTACCCAAGGGTTCATGGCACACGATGGGAAGGGTTATGAATGGCAAGTGGCGCTCTTCTGCATGGCCTTGTGTCTGTTCCTGCGCGGCGCGGGGCCTTTGTCCCTGGACCGCATCATCAGCGGCTACTGGCGCAGCAGACCGGTCACGGCAGCGAAACGGGTGACGGGTGACGAGTGACATGTTACATGCCACGTGCAGTAGGCGTTGCCCTGTTGTTCTGTTGTCCTGCTTTTCTCTGTGCCTCTGTGTCTCTGTGGTGAAAAGGGCGTGTTAGAACTCGACCACAAACCGTTTTCTCGAGCCCATGACACCGACGACTATTGCGGCCAGGCCGCAGGCAATCGCGCCGATTAACAGAGGCGCGCGGTTGAACTGGGCTGCGCCGGCTTCGATATCCTGCTTGTTAAACGCCCATCTGCCGCTCATGCCCACGACCAGACACACCACAGCCGCTGCAAAGAGCGCCACTGCGACGATACACAACATCCGCTGCTTCTTCTGGACCTCCTGTATCTCGCCGAATTCTTCGTCTGTCAGGTTCTTCATGCGGCGCGCACAGGCCGGGCAGGTGATCTCTGGATCGCCGGGATTCAATGAAGCCTCCCGCACAGTTGCACACTCACTGCACTTCAGCACCACCGCGACCGCCATGCGCCACCTCCGGTTTCCGCGAACCCCTTTGTTCCCCGTATGCTAACAACTTCTCCTTTTTTGACAAGCTTCAGTTGCGCCGGCAGCACTGGGAGGGTGCATGTCAGTAAATGCGTGGCCCACAGTAAATGCGTGGCCCAGAGCGTACCGCGGGCGTCCCGCCCGCCTTCGTCCTCGCGCCCTGCCGGCCTGCCACGGGCGGGCGGGACGCCCGCGGTACATTTGCTGACATGCACCCGAGCAAGTGCTGGTCACCCTTCTGAGATTCCTTTCGGGGGACTGGAGGGCCCCGGCGCTCGCCGTCCTTAAGGCCCTTCTTCGAGCCAGATGAACCGGTAATCGTGGCCACGGATCTTCAGCTTCCCGAGATCCTCGGGCCGCAGCGGCGGCTCGGCCGCCTCCGGATCCTTGAGCGCTGTCTTCGCCTGATCCAGCCCGAGCGCCGGGAAATCAATGTGCACGCCGCCTTCGAACGGCTCCTTGTTCAGGTTCGTCACGATGACGAGCGCGGACTTCCTGCGCTTGTAGTAGCTCGCCTTGACGTTCTCCCGCGCGGCGCGCACCTCCTTCTGCTCCCAGAACCCGTGGAACTCCACGTCCGGCTCGCCGACGCCGAACGCGGCCTTGGCCTGGATGAAGGAGACGTTGACGTCCTGGCAGACCGGGATGATATCCAGGAGCCCCAAGAGCCCGTGCATGGCCCGCACGGCCTGGGGGAACTCCGGTTTGTCGTAGAACTTGATGTAGCTCAGGAAGATCGGAATGAACCCGAACTTCTGCGCCCGGCCAATGCTCAGGAGCCACGGCCCGCCGGCCGCGCCGGGTCCGCTCTTGCGCTCGAGAAGGCCTTTGCCCCACTCGTCCATCCAGTCCGGCCCGCTGGGCTTCTCGAACATGTAGGCTTCGCCTTCGCTCGCCACGTCCACGAACGCATGGGCGTGCGGGATGATGTGGGCATAGACGGGGATCCAGACGACCGGGCGCTTGCCGTTGTCAATGAAGAGTTGCCGTACCCGCTTGAGCTGCTCGCGCATCCCCAGTGTGTTATGGCCGGCGCCGCGCGTGCCGTCGGGCTTGATGTATCCCGAACCGCTGAGGAAGTGGCCGCTGCAGGTGGCATCGTTGGCCTCATCCACATAAAGGCCTTCGATGCCGCCGCGCTTGATCCAGCGGTCCACGTTCCAGGCCCAGTAATCGCGCACGCCTCGCGTGGGCAGCGCCACCCAGCCGACGCCGCCGCACTCGTCCGCCATCGTCCTGGCGATCAGGCCGTTCTCCTCCTGGTTGTTGGAGTCCAGGACGTGCTGGTTGGTGAACGGCACGATCTTGACGCCGGATTGCCGCTTCGGTTCGAAGGCCTTGGCGTAAGCTTCAGGATCGCGGGCACAGAGGTTGAACGACCCCTGCCGCGCGCTCTTCCCCTCGTCATCCGGCCAGGACCACCACAGCGCCAGGTCGCTCTTGCTCTTGAGAGGCAGCGCATGGTGGTGGACGTAAGCCGTGCGCCAGTCTGCGGGCAAGGGCTTCACGGGCGTGGCCTCGTAGCCGAACTCGAGGTCCAGCGCCCGTTCCAGCACGAAGGGGGCATTGGCGAAGCGGACGTTCAGGCGGACGCCGCCGTCTTGTTCCTTGCTCATGCTCTGCGAGGGCTTCGCATAATCGAGGTTCCAGCCGGCCCGCTTGTCCGCGAACCACTCCAGCGCCACGTCGTGATCGCTGAAGACAACGAACGGCAGGAAAGAGGTCCGCGTGCCCTTCTGTTTCAGGTTGTCGTGGAACACGCCCGGAGTCTCCGGCACCCACGACCGGTACGGGTGCCACCAGTAGCCCTGCTCAGTCGAGGTGTTCAGGAAGAGCGCCCGGTCTCCGGGCATGAGCGTGTCCAGGTCTATCGAATCGAGCCGCGCGCTCCCTCTCCCGTTGGCCGGCTTCAGGTTCAGGCTCACGAGCAGCATCCCGTCGTACTCGAGACGGCCCTTGACGGCGACCTCCACGTCGCCCGCCCGCGCCGAGCCTTCCCAGCGGGCGACGGCGGGCGTGGCGTCGGTGAGCTTCAGTTTCGTATTCGCGATCTGGAGCGGCTTGCCGTCCTGGACGAGCGTCAAGGTGACGGGAGCCGCCAGCAGCTTCCGTCCCTGCGAGGTGATCTGGGTCGGCAGGCCGAATCCGCCCTTGAGCGTGTACGTCCGGCCCCAGACCTCGAGCGCCTCATCTCCCGCTTTGACCGGCGTCCACGGGGGCTGCACTTTCTCGGAGAGCCCGAGCGTATTGCCGATCCAGGGAGCTGCGGCAAGCTCCCACGGTTCCGACTCCTTGGACTCCAGGACTTTCTTTCCCGCATCCAGCGCTTCCACCCGCACTCTGTACCGCCCCGGCGGCATTTCGCTCACCGGGATCAGGGCCTCGCCGAAGCCGCGGCTCAGGCGGTCGAGCACTTCCTGGCCCAGGATGCGATCCCGGCCATCCAGCGCCACCAGGCGGAACGCGGCGGTCCGCTCTTCGAGATCGTTGCCGGCATCGGCGCTGACATGCACCTTCTTCTCGCCCGGGCCCCAGGCGGCCGTAATCGTCAGGCCGTGCTGGTCCAGGAGTTTGAGCGGGCCGGCCTGCTTGCGCTCGCAGGTGGCCTGCACTTCTCCGGGAGTCAGCGCCGCATTGTAGAAGGCCAGCTCGTCGAGCGGATGCTGGACCTTGTTCAGCCAGTGGCCGCCGAACCTCATGCTCGGCCCGGCCTGCGGCGGGAATGCGGACACCAGCCTCTTGTCCGCCTTCAACTGCCCGTTCACATACAGCCTGTGCCCGAGGCCCGCCCAGGTCCAGGCCACGTGTACCCAGTCGCCGGTTCGGCAGGCGAGGCCGGCCTGAAGGTTCTCCTCGAGCTCCACGTTGCCGTCGCCGGTGCGAGGCGCTTCGCCCAGTACGATCTTGAGCGCTACTGTACCGGCCAGCGCTTGCGGATCGTCCTGCTTGACCTGCTCGGCCTTGGGTTTCTCGAGCTTGATGTGCAGTTCCCACGCGGGCCGGCCGGGCCAGAGATCCAGCGGCACGGTCTCACCCGCGCCGCTGGCCTGGAACCAGAAGCACAGCGTCCCGCGCCTGGCGTCCATGACGGCTTCCGGCTTCGCGATCACCATGTTCAGCCCGCGAATCGCGTTGCCGACGTGGCCCGGCACGATGGTTCCCCCTCTGGTCTCGCAACGGCCATCCTTCTTCAGTTCGTCAAGGTCCTCGAAGCCATGGTAGAAGAGGGCGCGCGGCCTCGTACGAGCCGCCGGGACCTCGTTTGGCCCCTTTTCCACCCCTTCGAGGCCCCGCGCTGTCCATGTCAGGAGCAACAGGGCTGCACCACCCAGACACAGAGAACGCAAACAGGCGTATGTCATGAAATTCTACCCCCCATCCGGATTCACCACGGCCTCATCCATGCGGCCACGGTGAGCACGGATGAGGCAGCGCTGATGTAACTTCCTACTGCAAATGGCGTTATGAGAGAAACACCAGTACGGAAGGCAGTCATCTTTTGAAACGTTTTGTCGCATGATTGATCCGCTTCTGCACAGTGTTTGCAAGCCTCTTGCGTAACGTCTGGTGAGCTTTGCCAACGAAGTGGCTTCAAC
>JBEKKG010000883.1:0-3500 GCA_050010835.1 Planctomycetota bacterium | reverse complement strand
TCTCGGCGATGCGCCGGGCTTTCCTGCATATTGCGCTGCACGACTTGAAAGCGCCCGTCGGGGCCACGGTGATGCTCCTCGAAAATCTGGCCTCCGGCCTCGGCGGCCCGCTGACCGGCCAGCAGGCGCACTGGACCCAGCGCGCTCAAGCGCGCTTGCAGGAGTTGCTGGCCTTCATTCGCGATCTCGGCTTGCTGGCTGAACTGGAGACCAGCCGGGTGGAAGCCCTCGCCGGTCCTGTGGACCTGGGCGCTTTGGTCCGCAAGGTGGTTGAGCAGCACCAGGACTTGGCGCAGCAGAAGCGCCACAGCTTGCGCACCGAAGTTGCCGCCGGCCTCCCGCCGGTGCACGGCGTCGAGCGGCTCTTGCACGAGGCCGTGGCAAACTACCTGACCAATGCCATCAAATACACGCCTGACGGCGGCGCAATCGTGGCGCGCGTTTTGGAGTGCGGCGCCTTGGCGCCTCTTTCCTCGTCGCGGCCTGGAGTGCGAGTTGAGGTCACTGACACCGGCTGCGGCATCGCGCCGGCGGATCAGGGGCGTTTGTTCAATGAGTTCGTGCGCATTGCGCCGCAGGCGGCTTTGGAGTGCGGCCCCGATGAATCGGCGCCGCTTTCCGCGTCAGCCTCCGGCCCGCGTCCACCGGTTGCTCCCATAAGTGGCACGGGACTGGGCTTGTCCATCGTGCGCCGGATTGCCGAGGCGCATGGCGGAAGAGTGGGCGTGCTGAGTCAGCCGGGCCAAGGCAGCACGTTCTTCATGGAGCTCCCCGTTTCAGGGGAAGCCGCGATTTGCCCTTGTAAGTCGTGAAGCACGAGAGTAGGAAAGCGGCATGGCCACGGCTCCGCCAACACCGAACAATCCTGACCCGAACAAGCCTGCTTCAGGCCCCCGCCCCGCAGTACCAGCGGCGAGCAAGTCTGCTTCAGGCCCCCGTCCCGCGGTTTCACCGCTGAGCAAGCTGGCCTCGGGCCCCCGTCCCGCAGTTTCACCGCTGAGCAAGCCGGCCTCGGGCCCCCGTCCCGCAGTTGCACCGCCGAGCAAGCCGGCCTCGGGACCCCGCCCCGCAGTTCCACCGGCGACCAAGTCGGCCTCGGGACCCCGCCCCGCAGTTCCACCAACGACCAAGTCGGCCTCAGGTCCCCGTCCCGCAGTTTCACCGGTCACCAAGTCGGCCTCAGGTCCCCGCCCCGCAGTTCCATCGAGCGGCAGGCAGGATTCGGCCACAGTTGACCGCAAGGCCTTCGGCCTGACAGAGCAGAAGCCTTCGGAAATGATCGCGGGCCTGGAAGCGGTCGCCAAGCGCGCCGAGGAAAAAGAGGCGCGGGAAGAAGCCAGGCGCAAGGGCGGCGGGAAGCTGGCGGCCAACGTGGCTCTCCACGTTGACGATGTTGGCAATCGCTGGAAGAGAAATGTGTACCTCGGCATCGCGGCTGCTGCGTTCCTGGTCCTGGCCGCCGGCGCTTGGATGGTCTATCGGACCGCGCACAAGGACTTGGATCCGCGCACAGGCAACGCCGACGCCCACAAAATGTTGTCATTCTTGGCCAACATTGCTTCCCGCTCGGACTTCCTGAAGGAGGGTGAGAAGATAACGGCGCAGACCGTCAAAGGGCGTCTGAAAGACGAAATCGAGGCCAACTATAAGAAAGTCGTGGAACAGATTGAGGTGGACCACCAAAAGCGCATCGCAACGGGTCAAGGGTACAGAGGCCCAGACCCCGGCCTGGCCAAAGACAAGGATTGGCTCGAAAAGCTCCGGCCCCTGCAGGACGCCTGGGGCCAGCCGTTCAAATTCGAGCTTGACGGCGACACCCTGAAGATCAGCGCTGTCGGCAAGAAAACACCCACCGCCACGCCGCCTGAGCCTGTGGTAGTACCCCTGCGGAAGAGCGCCGCTGCCACGGAAAAGGGCAAACAGTAGGGATTTTCGATTTTGGATTTTAGATTTTCGATTGAACTGCCCGCAAGCGGGGACCGCACGGTCAATCTAAAATCTAAAATCGAAAATCGAAAATTCTTTCTCGCTTTCCTGGCTGTTGCCTGCAACTGCGCTGCGTTCTTGGTTTGGGCCGGCGAAGGCCCCGCAGACAACGCGCCCAAGCGCGCCGAGTTCAGGCTGCTCGCTGCCGGGCGCCGCATGTTGCTCAGCCGCGGCGGCCAGCCGCTCGCGGCGGCACAGTTGCGCCCTGCCACGCCTGGCCCGGCGAAACTCGTCCTCTCTGCTGCGGAGGCCCAGGCGGCCCTGCATGTAGAGCAGGCCTCCGGCTTGCCTTCCATTGCAAAAGACCCGTCTGTTGCAGAACCATCCGCCCTCCTGCTGGCTGGCGAACAGGTGCGCGAATTTCAGTTCCCCATTCCGCGGCCCAACGAACTGCCTGAGGCCGGCGGGACGCCGGCGCACCCAGGGAGCACCGGCCAGGACACGCTGAGTGTCATTCTCAAGGCCCGCGAAGTCGCGGCGGGAGCGCGGCTGTTGTTCAGCAGCGCCTACAGCGGCCCCTCGCGCGCGGACCTCGCGCCGGGCGAGAAACTCCCGCTGCCTGCGCCGCTGGAACTCGCCATCCAGATTTTCCCCGACGCCGCCGGCAATCTCCCCGAGGCCACGTTTGTGGACAACGCGCGCGAGCCTTTGCCGCTGCCTCCCTTGAGCGGCAAAGCCGCTGCGGAAACAGCTCCCTTTCCCGCGCCCGCGCCCGCCCCCGGCCCGTCCACGCGGCGGGCGCGCGCGTGGACGTTCGAGACGAAGAAGGACTTCCGCGTGACCATCGCGCGCTCCGGCCCGATCGCCTGGCTTATCCAGCGGACCCCGGAGGCCGTGCTCCTCACCACGCCCCTGCTGCCCGATCCGCGCGAGAGCGCCGCGTTCGGCTCGTTCGTCGTGTACCTGGGCGCGGGCGCGGACGAGGCCCCGCCGGAAATCTCGCCGCTGGGACTGGACAGAATCGAGGTCCCTGCGCGCGACTTCCTGGAAGGCGCGGTGCGTGTTTATGCCGCGGGGGCCAATCCGTTCATTCTGAACGAAACCGCGGTGGTCGCCGAGATCGCCTGCCCGCCTAACCCTAAGGGCGACGTGCCGATCAAGCGGCTGCCCTGCTTCTTCTGGGAAGCGCCGCCGGAGAGTCCGGCTGAGGGGGAATTTCGTTTCAGGTTCGCGCCGCCCGCCGAAGGCGTCTACGGCGCGCGCATCGTAGTGCTCTCGGCCACGGGCCAGGTGCGCGGCGACGCGCTGGCCTTCCGCGCCGGCCCGCCGGCCAGCGCGGGCTTCGTGAAAGCGCGGCCGGGAGAACGGTACTTCCGCCTGGATGACGGCACTGTTTTCATACCGCTGGGCACGTACCAGGACGGCGTGCAGAGCAAGTCCGCGGACGAATTCAGAAAACACTTCATCGCCTTGGCCCGCCACAACGGGAACGCCGCCCGGATTGTGCTCTCGCTTTCAGGCCTGGCGTTGGAAGGGTCTGAAGCGGGGCAGTTCGACCCCGCCGTGGCCGCCAC
>JBEKKG010000882.1:0-3512 GCA_050010835.1 Planctomycetota bacterium | reverse complement strand
CCACTCAAGTCCAACGAGGTGCGCGCGCCAGTTCACGCCGTGACTTCATGAAGGCTTCCGCCGGGGCGCTTACCGGCGCGGCCCTGACGAGCGCCATTGCGGCGCGCAGCTATGCATCTGAGGACAACACCATCAAGGTGGCGCTCGTCGGCTGCGGCGGGCGCGGCACCGGCGCCGCCATGAACGCGCTGAGCACCAAAGGCCCCACCAAGCTGTATGCCATGGCCGACGTCTTTCCGCAGCGGCTCGAGGGCAGCCTCGGCGGGTTGGCCAAGAAGTTCGGCAACAAGGTCGAGGCGCCGCCGGAGCGCCAGTTCATCGGCATGGACGCCTACAAGAAAGCCATAGACTCGATCGGCAAAGGGGACCTCGTGCTGCTGACCACGCCGCCGGGATTCCGCCCCATCCACCTTGAGTACGCTGTGCAGCAGGAGCGGAACGTGTTCATGGAGAAGTCCTTCGCCGTGGATGGGCCGGGCATTCGCAGGGTGCTCAAGGCCGGCGAGGAGGCCACCAAGAAGAACCTGAAGATCGCCGGCGGGTTGATGTCCCGCCATTACAAGCCGTTGGAGGAGGCGGTGCAGCAGATCCATGACAAGCTTATCGGAGAGGTCATCACCTGCTGGGCCTACCGCGAACACAACACTGTGGGGTTTGGCCCGAAAGGCGCGAACGAGAGCGACCTGGCCCACCAGATTCGCAACTATTCGTGTTTCACCTGGCTGAACGGCAGCTTCCTCCTGGACTGGCTGATCCACAACCTGGATGTGTGCTGCTGGGTCAAGGATGCCTGGCCGGTCTCGGCCCAGGGGCACGGTGGACGCCAGGTCCGCACCGCGCCGGACCAGTTGTTCGATCACTACGCGGTGGAATACAGCTTTGCCGACGGCACCCGGCTTTTTGCCCAAGGGCGGCACATGGACAACACGTGGGGCTTCTTCGGGGACGTGATCCACGGCGCGATAGGCTCCGCGGTCCTTGGCGAAGGACAGCCCAGCCCCCGCATCTACAAGACCCACAACCAGACGGTGAACAACCTGCTTTGGGAGTACAAGGGCCCTGGCTGCGACCATTACCAGAGGGAGCACGATCTGCTGTTCGAAGCCATCCGCCAGGACAAACCGTACAATGAGACGGAACGCTGCGCCTACGCGGCGCTGACGGGCATACTGGGCCGCATGGCGGCTGAATCCGGGCAACTGGTCACGTGGGAGAAGGCACTGAACTCCAACCTGGAGCTGGCGCCGGGATTGGATCAACTTACCATGGACTCCAAGCCGCCCGTCTTGCCGGACAAGGATGGGCGCTATCCTGTCGCCATGCCGGGCCAGACGAAGGCCTTTTGAAAGGTTCGTGGTTCGTGGTTCGTGGATCGTGGAAGGTGAAGCGGGGTGCGCGCCCCGAACCACGAACCATGCCGAAAAGTCATTTGCGCGGCGGCATTTAGGTGGATAGAAGGGAATGCACTGTGGGCGGGCCTTTTTTCAGTTCTTGTGGGCAAGAGGCTGAAGTTTCAGCCGCTGGCCCTCCCCCTGCCCCTCCCACAAGGGGAGAGTGAACAAAAGGGCATTGCGGCAGTACTTTTTTTGGGTTTTTGGTAATCGCAGCGTTGGGCACAAAGCACAAACTCTGAAGGAGTGGGCGGAGGATTGAACATGCACACTGGAATTCAAGCTGGGGGTTGCGGACTGCTGAGCTGGAGTTGGGCCCAGAGTGACCGCTTGCGCAGCAACATGCTGGCACTGGTATTGGCTGGCGCGTGTTTGGCGGGGGCTGCCTCGGCAGCAGGCCTGCCCAACCTGACTCCCACTACGCCAAACGGCTGGTCGTCGCCATTGGTTGTGGCCATCCTGCCTGGCCAGACCGTGGACTCCAGCACCCTGCCGCCTTTCCCGAATGACCGGCCGCTGTATGTGAGCATGGCCCTCACCAACAGCGGCAATGCCGCAGCCGGCGCCTTCGTAGTCGAGTTGCTGGTGGACGGCACGGTGGTCCAGACGGTGAACGTGGTGGGCTTGAACGCAGGCAGTAACTTCACGGTTATAGGCCTTCAGGTGAATCAGATCAGCGCCGTCGGCGACCATACGTTCCAGATGATCATCAATCCGACGCACACGGTCATTGAGTCCAACCCGAACGATAATGTCTACCAGCGGACGGTGCCGATTTCATCCTCGCTGCCTAATTTGACTTACGCGACCCCCGGGGGCTGGTCAGGGCCGCTGGTGGTGACAACGAGCGCAGGCAGCACCCAGGATTCCACTTCCACACCCCCGTATCCGACGGATGCCGTGTTGTACGCCGAAATGGGGATCATCAACAACGGCACGAAGGCTGCGGGTGCATTTGACCTGGTGCTGCAGGTGGACGGCGTGGAGGTGCAACGGTATCACGTGCCGGGCCTTGCGGCCGGCTCGGAGTTTACAGAGACGGACGTCAACCTTGGCTCGCTGGCGCGTGGCACGCACTCGCTCTCGATGTTGATTGACCCGGGTAACACAGTGGTTGAATCCAACGAGAACGACAACTCGTTCATCAGGACCATCCAAGTGCTCTACCCAGTGCCGACTTTCACCTGCGGGACCATCTCCTTCGCCACGGCAGGTTCTTATTGGACTTTCCAGATTATGGCCGCGCCCAACATCACGAGTTACAACGCGGGTGCGCAGCAGGCGGGAACGCCCCTGCCGGATTGGATGTATATCAACACGGGCACGGGGTTGATCTCTGGCACGCCAGGGCTGACCACTTCCGGCGCCGGCCCGAACAAGACAACCGCCAACATTATCATCGCGGCCAGCAACGCGGATTTTACGAATAGCCAGCCCCTGAATATCACCATCTATCCTGCGCCACCGGTCATCACCAGCCTGCTTCAGATAAGCACCAGGATTGGGCAGGATGTTAATTATGCGGTGCTGCAAGGCGGTTCGGACGCCAACATAACTTTCGTCCCGACCGGCATAGCCGGACTGAAGGCCACCACAGGGGTGGGGTCGGGAGCGGCGACGATTACCGGAACCCCTACCCAGGCGGGGAGCTTCTTCTTTACAATCACAGCGACAAACACAGGGATAAACAAACAGACAGATGTCAAGCTGCTGGAAATTGACGTGGCCGGTCCGCCTCTGTTCACTTCGCAGTTGACCGGCATATCCGGGGCGGTTGGCCAGAACTTCAGCTATCAGATCCAGACTTCGCCGCTTTCGATCTACTTTGACAGGGACGTGAGTCCCGGCCCTCCTGTGGTGGACTCCTTGCCGCCGGGGTTGTCAATAAACAATTACAGCGGGCTGATCTCCGGCACCCCCTCCCCGGCCGCGGTTCAGTCCGGAGGTGGGGCGGGCACCTACACAGTGCCGCTATATGCCACCACGACGGGCGGTTCTGGAAACGCCACCCTGACCATTGGCATACAAGACGGCGTGAAGCCCGCCATAACCAGCCCGCTCACCGTTTACGGTTTTGACGGCGCGCAACCGGTGTTGCCGGGACTGGGGTTGCCCGATTAT
>JBEKKG010000881.1:0-3512 GCA_050010835.1 Planctomycetota bacterium | reverse complement strand
CTGCGCATCGAAGGCCGCCTCCGAGCCGAGCTTGGTCTTGGCCGCCACGGCTCGTTTCAAAGCCGCGTCTTTTCCCGCGGCTTTGTCGGCCGCCGTCGCTTTGGCTTCCAGGAGTCGGACATTGATGAGTTGCTCCAGAACTTGCCGTTCCGCCTGGACTTTTTGGTCGGGTTTGACAGCCCGCCCCTTGGCCACCATCTGCGACTTGGCAGCGATAACTTCTTTGTCCAATTGGCTGCGGTGGATTTCCACGCCCTTGCCTTTGGCCACCAGCGGATCGCCGGAAGAGGGGAAGGGTTGGGCTATTGGCGTCGAGTTGGTGGGTGTCGGTTGCGCCGCCGGCGCGGGCCCAGGCGTGAGCGAGGCGGCGGCGAGCAGCAGCGCCAGTGGTCTTAACTTTCTTAACATAAAAAGAGAATGATGATCGTTAGTGCGGGCGAAAGCCAGCACGGTTGCAGAGTCATGGTTTATGGTCCGGCGCCGGCTGGCGGGGTCAGGCCGAGGTAATGGTTGAGCAGGATCATCAGGTGTTCGACCGAGTTCAACGGGCCCGAGCTGACCGCGTCGCCGAGAATCACCTGAGGCATTTCTGGGCTGCCGGCTACGATCCAGTTGGTGTAGTGCAGCCGGCAGTCCGTGACGAGCTGCTGAGGTATCCACGCATCTGCCAAAGCGGTCTGCAGCTTATCCGCGCCAACCAGTTGCGCCGCGTATGCTCTGGCCTGGTCCACCGGCACGGGCCGATCGGGACCAAACATCCAGTCATCGAACTGGCGAAAGGCTGCCGGCTTGGCCCGCCAGACCGCCAGGCCCAGCCGCACATATTCACAGGAGTTTGAGACGGAGTGAATGCTCGGCGGCATGAACGGATTGCAGTTGGTGGAAATGGGCATCGGCAGGCAAACGATGCCCAGCCGGTTGCCGAACTGGCGTTGCGTTTCGAGCATGATGGGATGCAAGGAACGGCAATGGGGACAGGTGTAATCGAAGAGGGAAACGATTATGTTCGAGGCGTCCGGTGAACCCATCATCGGCACCTCGTCGAGCTTGAGCACAAAAGCGTTGCTATAGAGCGATAGCAGCCGGGGGGACACCAACCGCACATTGGGTGCCGGAGGCTGGGGGGCTTGGGCTGCCAGTGCGGCTGCCTGGGCCAGGTAGTTGGTCGCTTGTGGGCCGGTGGTCGCAGCCACCCCCTTCGCGCCCTGGCCGATTCGCGGCCGCAGGTCCTTGACCACGTTGAGCTTTTTCTGCACGAGCAATTGGCCGCCCGCCAGCACGACGATGCCTGCCATCCCGATCAGGCCCAGGAGAAACACCGCCGAACCGGGGACACCCCGTTTGCCTGACCCCGTGCTCCACATCCGGGTATCCGGGTCGGTGGCCAGGGGAATGTGTTTCAGGCAGAGCAACGCGGCGATGAAGCCACAGGCGTGGGCCGTCATGCAGAACTTGCAGAAGGCCTTGAGGACGAAGACCTGCAACCCCACGAACCACAGCGCGGCCCCGGCCACAATCACCGACAGGGTAATGATCGCTGCCCATGATCCGCGCTCATCGTCCGGCGCGGGCCGCTTCTGCAAAAGAACCGTCGCCCCCAGCAGGGCCAGATAGACCAGCAGCGCGGGCACGCTTACCGGCACGTCGAGCCAGTAAGCCCACCGGCTATGCAGCACTTTATCGCAGCCGGACTCGGGACCGCATCCAGCGACCGGCCCATTGTGAATCGCGACCCAAGCCAGATAACTCGCCCCGACAATAGCCACCGCCAGCAGCGCACGCACCAGCATAAGCCACGCGGGCGTTGAAGAGATCGTTGGGGGTGAGGAACTATCGGGGTTCATCTTCTCGCTCATGATTGCCGGTCCGTGCAGGCAGGCTTCGTGTCACCCAGGGCTGGCGGCAGCCGTAGCCCATTATTTCACCCCCTCCAACGCCGCGAGAGGGCACGCGGCCCACAGGCGCGGAGCTGCGTGCTTGCAGGCCGAGTGCCCTCACGCGGCGCACGGTTGGCGTTTCCATCGGAGTGTGAAATATCCAGGTTGGCGGCCAGGCAACTTTGCAGCTTCGCTTGCGCTGCCGACAAAATGCTCTCCCCCCTGCAAACGGCGCTTATTTGCTCTGCTGCCCCGCTCACTGCGGCGGTGCAGCATCCGGCGCTGGTGAGGCCGGTTGAGTCTGGCTTGGGTTCGCCGGAGCTACGGGCTGGGCGGCACCCGGGACTGATCGGGCTTTTCGACGCCCCTGCTTCTTTGCGCCAGGCTGGCGAGGCGGATTCGAACCCGCCTTGTCGGGCGCAACCGCCGGGGCTGGGTTGCCTGAGGCGTCAGCCAGCTCCGGTGGCACTCCGTCCGTGACCCCGGGAAGCTTAAGGTAGGCAACTGCGTCCATAAACGCCACTTTCTCCCGCGGGTCCGCGATGAGACTGGTAGCCTGTTCCAAGCCGGGGATAGCATTGGTATCATTCAACTGGACCAGTGCCTCCAAGGCGGCCTTGCGGACCTCCGGTTCGCGGTGTGTCACCTTGCCCAGGAGCAACCCGGTAGTTTGCGGGTTGTCCGCCCCCCCGGCCTGCAGCTCCCGAATCTGGTCCAACTCCCGATCAACATCCGCGGCGCGCAATTGCTCCAGGATGGCCGCCGTGTTGCTCGAATTGGGATTAACCTGCGGGCTCGTAGCGGTTGGGCTTGCCGGCTCCGCCGGTGGCGGCTCCAGGGCGGCGGCCTCCTGATGGGCATGCCCTCCCAGGACTCCCTTCAGCACCGCCGCCAATGCTATCAAGCCAATCGCCATTATCAGGACCAGGACTACTATTTTCGGCCGCATAACTTCTACCAATGTCTGTTGTCAAAAAGATACAACCCAAGGCCTGCCTCGCGGCTAGGACCTTGGGTTGCACTGATATTGTTCAGGCTACTTGCCAGGAACTAAACGGATTGGCCTTACTACCTGGCGCCACCACCGACCGGCACATAGTTCTTCAAATGGCCAATATCCAGCGGCGTGGACAGCGGGACGTCAGCCGTCGGGTTCGTGTACCACTGCTCGCCGGCCTCGTATTCTTCGTCGAAGCCAATGTGCATGCTGAGGTCAGCCGCCATGTTGATGGGCGAGCCAAAGCCAAACGGATCAGGAGTCGCAGGATTGAAGGCAAACCACGGGCTCTGCGCCTGATTCCAGCCAGTGCCATACCACCAATCATACCACAGCCCGTCTTTCAACATGCCACCCAGGCAGCAATTCGAGGCCTTCACGATCTTTTCCACCATGGAGGCTGTCCCAGTCAGGAGCCCGCAGCGCAGGGCGATAAACCCATAGCCATTGGCCGCGTAGCTGGCGCTGCCGACGAAGTCATAAACCACATCCGAGGTATTGATGAGCTTGAGGACCCAAGTGTAAGTCACGATGCCGTTCAGCGTGAAACGCATCTCGTAGGGCGACGGAGCGCCAATAGACGATATAATGGTTTCAGAATAGGGAAGCAAATCGGCGCTAATCCCGTCAGCGACCAA
>JBEKKG010000880.1:0-3520 GCA_050010835.1 Planctomycetota bacterium | reverse complement strand
CCTGCATACAGGGCATCATATACTGGGCGCGGTTGAAATTCCAGCTTCTGCGTGCCCATGACGAGTGCCAAGTTACAGGTGAATTGCAACAACAGGTGCGCCGGCATGTCCCTCGCCTCTCGCCCCTCCTGTTACGGTCCGCGACGCACCGCCACCAGGTCGCACCAAGTGCCCTTGGAATAGTTGAACCCGCTTGCGGATGCAATCTCTCGCAATCCCAAGTCGCCGTACCGGCGCTGAAGGGGCGGCAGAATGTCGCGCGGGATGATCAGCACCCCGGGTTGCGGTTCCCTCGCCCAGGCGATGACCGCTGACCCTTGGGCCAGGTTGTGGATGACGCCGCGGTTGAGGTAGAAGATCAGGCTAGGCTCCGCATACTCGCAGGTGGCTACGGGCACGTCCTCCGCCGTCTGGGCGCGAATCGCCCGCGCCAGGGGGGCGGAGACCTTCAGCTTCTCCACGGCCGGCAACATGAATGTCGCAAAGAACAAGAGCATCCCGATGGCGCCCGCAAAGCAGGTCCGCGCTGCGGCCTGAATTCTCAGGGCCAGGTGCTGCCGCAGAGCCACGAATCCGAGGACGGCCAGAGCCGCGCCTGCCGCGGCGCAGGGCCATTTCTCGGAGGCGAGCACCCACGCGCACGCCTCCAGCGGCGCAGAACCCCCGCGCCCAGCCGCAAGCGCCGGCAGCAGCTTTGTTCCGGCGATCAGCAAAAACGCCAACAAAAACACCAATGGCGCTGCCAGCCAGGCGCCGCGCCGCAACCACGCACAATCCCGGGGCGTCAGGAGGCGGCGCTCGTGAGCGTCAATCGTTCCCGCCACCGCCAGCGCCAGGGCCGGCCATAGGGGCAAGATGTAATGGGGCAGTTTCGTGGCCGCGAGACTCATAATCAAGAAGAAGGGAACCAGCCAGCCCCGCAGAAACCACTTGCCCACTGGGCCCGCCAGGCGCGCACCGGCCAGCGCCGACAACGCTCCGGGAAGAAACAGGGTCCAAGGCAGGAAAAGCGCGACGACCACGGGAATGTAGATTGGGAGCGTCAACAGGAAATTGCCGCCGTGGCCTTCCAGAGGGCGCAGCATGCGCTCCGCGACGTGGTGGCCCCAAAACTGCCGGAAGAACTCCCCCCCTGTGACGCGGTCGGCCGGCACGGCCCAGCAGAGGAAAATAGCACCGGCGGCCAGCGTCGCCAGGAGCGCGTACAGTATTGCGCGCCAGCCCACCTGAATCTGGCCGCGCGCGAACCACCACGTGACAGCCATGGCCGGCAGCAGGACCGCTGCGCCCACGGGCGCCTTCTCCAACAGTGCCGCGCCCAGCGCCAAGGCGGTCAGCAGGGCATGGTAAACAGTGAAGCGGGAGCGCAGCGAATGCAGGAAAACTGTCATGGCCGCCGTAGTGCACGCCAGCAACACGGCGTCCGCGATCGCTGCCGTGCCGTCCATGACCATCTGGGGCGTCGCAGCCAGGATGGCCATGGCCCACAGGCCCGCCCGCGCGCTGAACAGGAACCGCCCGCACAGGTAAGTCAGCAGGCACGCCGCCACGACGCCCAACACGCTGCAGAAACGGCAGGCCAGCTCCGTGGCGCCCCACCAGCGCAACGGCACTGTCATCAGCCAGTACATCAGGATGGGCTTGTCAGGCCGCAGCACCCCATTGAAGACCGGATAGAGGTAATTGCCCGAGTGCAGCATCTCCACGCCCGCCCAGGCGTACCGCGGTTCATCCCGGTCCCACAGCGTCGAACGCGTGGCGCAAAAGAGGTAGACCAGGAAGATAAAGCCTGCCAGGGCTAACGGCGCGCAGGCGCTGGATAAGCGTTTTTGCATTTCGCTAAGCATACACCGTGCGCTATGGGAAAAATGGGAAGAATGGGAAGAATGGGAGCGGTTCCATAAGTCTCATTCTTTCCATTCCTCCCATAGCACGTAAGGCTGCGCCCCCCCTAACCGCTTGCTTACGCGCGCGGCTCGGGGACTGAACGGTTACCATTCTGCATTCCTAACGGCCCGGTGCCTGCAACAGGTTCTGCGGCGTCGTTTGATCGGTGTTGCCGCCGTAGCGTATCGCCTGCAAGTCCAGGTTGACATTGCCGTTGGAGGCGCTTCGGTACGTGCCCGCTCCGATCATGCCGATTTCGGCCAGTTCGCGCACCAATTCGAGCGCGTCGGCGATGGAGGCATGCGTGGAACGGCCCAGGGTCCTGGCGGGGACGAGGACAGTGTCGCCTGGGGAAAGAGACAGTCCCAGGATATTCTCGCCCACGTCCTTCTGCGTGGCGGCGCAGACATCGCCCGAAACCTTGACCACGTAAACTTGTTTTTCGTCCCCGTCCGGCAGGATTCCACCGGCCTTGGTGAGAAAATCGCCTACCGTCAGGTTGGGACGCCAGATGAAGGCGTTGGGGAAGTACACGCGCCCCACCACCCCGACGATGTTGCTGCGCTGCGGGATGACCAGCCGGTCGCCTTCCTCCAGGAGCAGGTTGTCCTCAGAGGAGGGAAAGTTGTCCTTGGTGAAGTCGAGCACCACGCGGCCCCGCGCCTGGAAGGTGCGCATGTTGCGCTCCAGGGTATCCAGCCCGAGGTAGCTCAACTGGCTGGCCACGGCTTCCGGCGGCCGGCCGTCGCGAGTGATCCGGTCACGGTTCCGCGCAAACCGTTCTTCCGTGCGGGCGAACAAGTCGGCCAGCCGCTGCTGCTGGTAGTCGCGCACGCGCTGGCGGAAGAACATGGCGGCACGGATGTCGCCCCCTTCGCGCAGCCCGCCGCTGGCGGCCAGTAAGTCGCTGATGCGGGAGCCTTTGGGCAGCACGTAGGCATCCGGAAAGAGCACTTCGCCTTCGATGACCACGTGCACCTGGCCGGCTTGCAGGAAGCGCACGGCCACCTGGTCGTGGTTTTGCAGCAGAATGCCGCCGTCTTCGCCGCCGCGCAGCGCTTCCGTCACGCTGAAGGGGATCAAACGCACGTCGTATTGTCCGGTGGCCTGGGAGTACTTGCGCCGCGCAATGGTGCCCTGTTGCGTGGCGGCCTCGCTGGTCGCCCCGCCGGCGAGGTTGAGCAGGTCGCGCAGCGTCAGCCCGGCGGTAAGCTGGTAGGCGCCGGTGCGCTTGACCGCGCCCTGGATGTTGACCCTGGGCTGGTCCTGGGCTTCACTCTTGTCGAAGACGCGGAGCACGTCGAGACGGCGCAAGGGAATGTCCGCGGGCTTGCTGCCATCGAGCACCGCGCTGACGTCAATCCAGACGAACTCCTCCGTCAGGCGTCCGCGCTGGTCCCCCGGCGCGATGCTGTACGGCTGTTCCACCCCCGTGCGCCGCCGGATGAGCGCGCGCTCGGCGCAAGCGTCAATGCTCAGGCCCTCGGCAAGCTGCAGCAGGTCGCTGACGCGCATGCCTTCCTGGAACGGGTACTCCCCGGGGCGGATCACGCTGCCCGTGACCTCGACCGTGTTCGCGGGCTTGCGCGTGACCATCTGGAAAACGAGGGCGTCAGCGTCCTGGAGTTCCATG
>JBEKKG010000879.1:0-3522 GCA_050010835.1 Planctomycetota bacterium | reverse complement strand
GCCGAGCGCCCGACGCCCACGCCCATCCCAAAACTGGCCGAAGCCATCACTGTGGACGGCAAGCTCGAAAAGCCCTGCTGGAAACAGGCGCCGCCCGTGCGCGTGGACTACATCCACGGCAAGGTAGGAACATTGAGTTCCGAACCGCGTGCAATCGCGAAATACCTATGGGACGACCACTACCTTTACATCGGCTACGAAACCTTCGACAAGAACCTGGTTGCAATCGGGACGGGTGAGAAGCAGGGGCCGCCCGGCAACCAGCGCGAGGGCTGTGAGATCTCGGTCGAGGGCAAGAAGGTGGATGTCGTGGAGTTTTTCATCTCGCTGGGAGACGAGTCGTTCTTCTGGGAAATCCATCACAATGCGGCCAACCAGTTCAACGACATCTGGTGCACGCTCTTTCCGGAGAACCATCCTATTTACAACTCAACTCTGAGCACCTGGGGAATCCATTTCGCCAACGAGGAGTACCTTAAGGACGAGGGTGAGTACAAAGTCGCGATGGCAGTGCAGCTCAAGCCCAAGGCCGACGGCAAACCCTCGACAATCAACGACGACAGCGACGTGGACACCGGCTACACCGGGGAAATCAGGATTCCCTGGGCCGCCTTGGGCGCGCCGCGCGACCGCCAGACGTGGCTGGACCCAGAGACAGGCAAGCCGGTCAGCCAGAGGAAGCCCAAGAGTGCCCCCGGACCCTGGAAGATGGAGGGCCTGGTCGTGCTCATTATGGCCGTCGTCCAGGATGGCGATCTGAAGGACCGCTACCACCACTCCAGCCCGACGTTCAAGGGGGGCTGGTTCCATAAGGGGGCGGCGGAGTGGCCGAGGTATGTGCTGACGAGCGCGGCGGCCAAGTGAGAAGAAGTCGGTGAAGAGTGGGAAATGGCACATGCGCGTTTTGTGCGTCCTGCGTCGCTGCTTTACACAAAGCCAAGTTGTGCGGTCTTATCTCCGGCGGTACAATTGTCCTGATGGACGCGCGAGGAGAAAATCTAGTGCCGATTGACAATCCAAGTATTCGCGACCTGGTGGACCGGATTCTTGCGCGTTTTCATCCACAGAAGATTATCCTGTTCGGGTCTCATGCACGGGGCGACGCGGGGCCTGATAGCGACGTGGACCTGCTGATCGTTATGCCGGTCAGCGGCTCGCGCAGGAAAGCTGCGGTGGAAATCGGCGTGGCCCTTGAGGATGTGCCGGTGCCCACGGACATTGTGGTCACGACGCCGGACGATTATGAATGGCGCAAGGAGGTCACGGGCACCATCGAGTACCCGGCCTTCCACGAAGGGAAGGTATTGTATGCCGCCTCGTGAACGTGTGATCCAGGTGGTCAAGGAGTGGGTTGGCAAAGCCGAGGAGGATTACCTGGCCGGAAACCACCTGCGTGCCCTGGGTGACGCCGCGCCCCATGATGTCGTATGCTTCCATGCGCAGCAATGTGTTGAGAAATACTTGAAAGCGATTCTGGTTGCAAACTCCCTGCCCGTGCCCAAGACCCACGTTATCGGGAAGATAGCCGCTCTGTTGCCGCAGCCCGCACCGGTCAACTTGACGCCGGAACAAATGCGCTGGCTGACCGAGTTCGCCGTGGATTCCCGGTATCCGGGCGGTGATACAGCGGACAGAGATGAAGCTGACGACGCCATGAGAACCGCGGAAATCGTCCGCGCTGCCGTGCGTGCCGTTCTGCCTGCTGAGGCTTTGGTCAAGGGATGACGGCGCGGCGCTGGCTTTGGCACAGCAAGCGCACACGGCGTTAGGCGGTTATCCTACGGATGGTCTGTCCACTATTTGCTGTCCACTATTTGCCCGCGCCGACGTTCCGTGAACTTGAGGATGTTGTCCTTTGGCCTCGTGCAGTGTAAGATGGTGGCGATATGGATCTTGCCATTCACCATTCCTTCTCACTCCCCAGCGAAACGCTGGCTCGTAGCAGGATGTCCGTACCCGGGCTGTTGCTGACCACGATTCTTAGCTTCGGCTGCTTGGCGGCTTGGAATGCGGCGGGGGCCGCCCAACCGGCAGCCGCTCCTGTATCCGTCACGCCCCGTAGTTACAGCGCATTTGGGGCGTTCGAGGAACTAGCCCGCCAGGGCGGCCCCAAAGTCTTGACGCTTAGGGTGTCGGGCGAGCTGCGAATTCCTGCGGAACTGCGCTTTAAGCCGGTAGAGGGCCGGACGCTAGTCGAGAAAGTGGCCGCTACGTGTGAACTCAAGGTGGCCTGGGCGCCGGACGGAAAGTATGCAATCCTGTTTGCGGGTGATTCGGATCAAGAAGTCGCTGCGGGATAGGGGGGACAGTCCACCGCTCGGATTGCGCCAAGGTGCCTGCCCCGCGCCTGTTTTCCCTGGGTCATGTTCCTGGTTTTCCTGGACGACATGGGGATTGAGAGCTTGAAGGTGATGAGGAAACTCTGATGGCGTTTCTGCTCTTCATAGACGAGAGTGGCCAAGACAAAGGGGAATCTCCCTATGAGGTCTTAGCCGGCGCGGCAGTCGAGGACCGCGACCTGTGGAATCTGATTCAAGCCATTCAGCAGGCGGAACTCGATCTTTTTGGCCGGCGCTACAGCGGCGATGGCCGCGAGCTTAAGGGCAAGAAGATCCTCAAACGGAAGGTTTTCAGGCACGCGGAACAGCTTCCGGCGATCCTACCGGCAAGGCGTGTCGTCCTTGCACGCGAAAGTCTGGAAGACCCGGTGCATCCCACGAAGGAGAGATTAGCCGCTCTGGCCCAGACCAAGATTGAATACGTCGGGAGGGTTCTGGATTTGTGTGGCAGGTTCCGCGTGAAAGTATTCGCGAGCATTGTAAGGCGCGGAGCGGAGCCGCCAGCGGCAGGCGAGCACTTGCGCAAGGATTATGCCTATCTGTTTGAGCGCTTCTTCTACTTTCTTGAGGACATGGGCGGGCACGACAGCGGGATCGTCGTTTTCGACGAACTGGAGAAGAGCCGGAGTCACATTCTGCTGGATCAGATGGCGAACTACTTCCTGCGTACGACCAAGGGCCGCCAGCGGGCCGGCCAGATCATCCCCGAACCGTTCTTCGTGCACAGCGACCTGACCACCGGGGTTCAGATCGCCGACCTCGTGGCCTATATCCTTTCGTGGAACTTCCGCTTGCCCACGATGACGGAACCCAAGCGGGAAGAACTGTCGCGGTTCGCCCAACAGATCATGGGGCTGCGCCACAGGGCCATTCGAGACGTCTCTGATAACCCTGAGTTTGTGGTGTGGAGCCTGGCCTACATTGACGATCTTCGGCCGAAGTCGGACAAGGAACCGACATGATAAAAAAAAGGCAATGCAGGGCCGAAGCCACCGCAAAGCCTCCATCCTTCTTATCCCACATGAGGGAGGGGTTGTCAAGGACTTTCTGACGGATAAAGAAGTGAGGGTGCATGTCAGTAAATGTACCGCGGGCGTCCCGCCCGCTCGTGGCAGGCTGGCAGAATCCGAGGGCAAAGGCGGGCGGGACGCCCGCGGTACGCTCTGCCTCGTGCATTTACTGA
>JBEKKG010000878.1:0-3535 GCA_050010835.1 Planctomycetota bacterium | reverse complement strand
AATCTCAGGATGTGCATTCCGGGTTTCGGCGGACACGCTGCGGGCCGCCTCGCCTATGATCTGGACCAAGTGGAAGAGCGCCAAACGCAGGTTCTCATCTGCATCGAACTGTGCGCGCCTCAGACCCGTACATTTGCTGCAGGCCTTGCGGGCCATGTCCAGCATGTGGCCGAGAAATACGTTGTCATCCCTCTTTGCTGACATACTGCACCACCTCCTGCGCCAGAATGCGCTTGCGCAGACGTGGCAGCAACGCGTTCCGGAGAACCAAGTCCACCTTTCGCCCCCCGACTAGGGCCGAAAGCTCGTTTTCCATGCGGATGAAGGCGAATCCGGGAGTGTGCCCCGGTTCGAACTCCACCAGCACGTCCACGTCGCTGTCCGGCCCGAAATCGTCGCGCAGAATCGAGCCAAACAGCGACAAAATACGGATATGATTGCGCCGGCAGAACTCCGCCAGCTTCTCCTCTGAAATCTCAATTCCATGCCGTGTCATGGCCGACCTCCCTGGCCCTCCCCCTGCCCCCTCCCGCAAGGGGAGGGGCGATCGCGCGCACTATATTGTACCTCACTTCGCCCCCAGCACCCCCCTGAACCACGCCACGCTCTTCAACGTGTTGGCCTCGCCCTTGGTCTCCAGGGACATTACGCCGTCCCACTTGTGGGCCTTCAGGTGCGCGACGATCCGGCGGATGTTGTCCGCGTTGATGCCCTGGCCGACGTGGACTTCGCTGGCGGCGATGCCGGTTTCCTTGCCGATGCTGGCTTTGAGTTCCGGCGCCACGTCCTTGACGTGGAAATGCTTGATCCAGGGCAACAGCTCCTTGACCATCGCCACCGGGTCCTGGCCGGCGATGAACGTGTTGCCGGTGTCGAAGTTGACGCCCAGCAAAGGATCGTTGATCTCTTTCATCAGCTTGACCATCAGCTTGCGGTTGGTCGTGAGCGGGCCGTGCGGTTCGATGTTGATGCCCACGTTGTGCGTGTGCCCGACCACGAGGGCCTCGCGCAGATGGTACACGGCGCGCTTGAAGACCTCCTGCAGCGTCATGCCCTTGGGGACTTCGGCGCCGTCGGTGGTCGCGATGTAGGGACAGCCGATGGCCGCGGCCAGGCGGATGCCGTAAATCATGTACGGAATGGACTGCCAGCGGTGCAGAGCGTAATGGCAGTCGAGCTGGCTGACCGTCAGCCCGCAGCTCCGCAGTTCGCTGTTCAGCGCCATCGCGTCGCAGTTCAGCGAAATGGCCGGCGAGAAACCCAGGCCCTCGAAGAAGTCCTCGCCGTTGACCGTGTTGATCTCGACGATGTCACACTTGTTCTTGCGGCACCAGTTGAAGACGTAGCTGATGCTGCGGTCCTCATGCCTGAAGTTGTCACTTGCAATCCCGAGCTTAACCACGTGTGTTCCCTCCTCCCAAGAGTCCTGCGCGCGTTATGCACCCCAGTCCGGGCCGGTCCCCGGCTTCGGCCAATAGTATCTACACAAGTTTGCGGGCAAAACAGACGAAATAATATGGAATGTTACTGTTCAGCCCGAGCCGCGACCGTGAGGGAGTCCCGAGGTCTCGGGACTTGCTTACGCGCGCGGCTCGGAGACTGAACTGTGACGAAAATCGAAAATCACTTCTTCCCGCCTGCATCCCGCTTCATGGTGGTGCTCAGTGTGGGCGGCTGGGGCTCAAAGTCCTGCGTCTCCGCCGCGGTCGCGGGGTGTTCCTCGTTTTCGTCGTCGCTGCTCTCGATGATCGGGGGACCGGAGCCTTCGGGAATGACCAGCACCTGGCCCACACGGATCACGTCCCGGCTGCGCAGGTTATTGGCGGCGGCGATCTTGCCATAGCGGTCGGGCGTGCCGTAGTACCTGCGGCTGATGCCGGACAGCGACTCGCCCGGCTGTACGACATGCGTGCGTTTGAGCTTCGGCGCCTGGGGCGCAGGCGCGAGCGGCGGGGGCAGCGGTTCCAGCCGAGGCGCGAGCGGCGCGGGGATGGGGGCCGGCTTGCTCGGCCCAGGCAACGCCGGCGGCGTGCCCTCAGCCGTTATGTTCGGCCCGTTGGAGCGGGGACTGCCGCCGGTTTCCTGTGGTCTGGCAATGCCCTGTCCGTCTCCGCTGGGCTTCTGCCCGAAGAAACTGGAATACAGGTAGAAACCCGCCCCAGCCAGAATGACTACTACAACGGCACTCGCCAGCGCCCGCAGCATCGCTTCTCCCCCCTGCAAAGACCACCGCAATCGTTCCGTCTCCGAGCCGCGCGCGTAAGCAAGCGGTAATGTCCGCTCCCTTACGGTCGCAGCTCGGGCCGAACGGTTACAAAAGACCAAACCCCTGTAGAACTGTATCGGCAAGGATGGCCCCCTGGCTAAAGCGGTTTGTTCCGCACTACGAACGTTTAGCCACAGAGGACACAGAGAACACAGAGATCTTGGGGCTGTTTTTTTTCATATTCTCTGTGTTCTCTGTGTTCTCTGTGGCAAAAAGTCGTTGTAGTAATACGGTGGAACAAATATCGTGGCCTTGACCCCGGTGTGTGCCGATAAAGTATGGATGCCAGCTTGAGGGGCGGGATTTGCCGGAGCGGAGAGAGAACATGAAGCGTTGCGCTGTGCTGATGGCGTCTGTGGTGCTGACAGCCGCTTGGCTCACCGGCCTGCGGGCCGCCGATGAAGTCTTGGTCATTGAGCAGGAGTACAACATTATCGAACAGGGCAAGGAGGGGGTTAAAGCCAAGGATTACCGCCAGAAGCTCTACATCGGCAAGGACGTAATCTGCATTGACGATTACGGCGGCAAAGACGGCAAACTGAAGCCGGCCACCTGGGACAACGCCATCGCCGCCATCCGCAAGGCCGCCAAGGCCGCCAAGAAAACGGAGAAGGCGCTGCTCGTCGCCCCGCGCGTGACCAACGAAACCGCGCAAACCATCACGAAATTCACCGGCAAGCTCGACCGGGTGGGCATGTGCGTGGCCGCCAACGAATCGGCACTCTGCCGTGAGCCGTCTTTCAGCGCCGACGCCATGCGGAAACTGGAGGACGCGGACGCCATCATCATCATCGGTGCCCAGCCGTCCCGCGACCACGGCGTTGTAGCCGCCCGCATCCGCACCGCGGTCCGTAAACGCGAGGCGAAGCTGCTCATCTTCCACGCCCGCAAGAGCGATTTGGACCAGTACGCCAACATCTGTGCCCACGAGGTCAGCCTGGAACACCAGTTCTGGGATGAGGTGGCGGCGGCGCTCGAAGGCGTGCAGCGGCCGGCCATCGTCTATGGCGCAAACGCGATGACTCCGATCGGCGTGACCGTGCTGGAACGGTTCATCAAAATTTTTGAAGGCCATCCGGGCCGCCAGGCACCCGCCCTCATCGGCCTGCCGGTCGGCACCAACAGCCTCGCGCTGGCGGCCGCCGGCATCGAGGCCATCGAAGACGTCGGCCCGTGGCTGGACGCCAAACCGCTGAAGTTCCTGCACATTGTCGCCAGCGACGCGCCCGACGGCGGCGCCGGGATGCTGGAGGAGAAATACGTGCCCGG
>JBEKKG010000877.1:0-3567 GCA_050010835.1 Planctomycetota bacterium | reverse complement strand
GGTGAAGGCGATGAAGCGGTTTTGTCGAACCTCGACCGGGTGCCTTATGAAGCGCTGGTCGATTTTGTCCTTCAGCAGCTTCCACGCCGTTTCGCTTTCGCCGCGGTAATAGATGGAATATTCGAGCGTGTCCTCGTTTTCGTCGCTGGCGTTCCACAGCACGGATTCCCAACCCTTTTGTCGGAAACCTTGCGGCGGGGGCTCGAAGCGGCCGGACGATCCTTGGCTCGCGATGGTCTCGAACTGGGGCGCAGCCGCGTTCGGCGAAGTGGGAAGGCGCAGTTGCACTGGAGTCGGTCCGCCGGAAATTCCTCCGCCGCCTTGCGGATGGCGGGTTCGTCCATGAGTTCGTGCTTCACGTTGGTGAACGTGTTCTCGCGGACCAGCACGTGCGCGCAGTTCTCGCTGACGAAGACGCCCATGTCCGCATCGGCGACCGCATTATGCTCCACGATCACGTCGCTGCATAAGCCGGTGACTTGCAGGTGCGCGTTGCCGGCAAGCTGGTTGCGCCGCAGCACGGAGGCGCGGTTGAGCGGGCCTTCGAGCGGCGGCCGTTTCGCGCCGTTGACCTCGATGAACGCCGCCTCGGCCGCGTCCCAATGGTAGTAGTTGCCGTCGAGAATGCGGTTGTCGAGGAACTGGCAGAACCAGCTTGGCTGATAGCCGTGATACCACAGGCCCAGGCCGCGGAAGCCCTGCATGCGCGCGCCGGTGTTCTGCGCCGCAATGCACTCGATGGACGTGCCATAGAACTGCATCGCGCCCGTGTCGGTGAACTCATTGTCCAGGATGAGGTAATGCCCCTGGTACATGGTGATGCCGAGGACTGAGCTCTCGTCCAACTGCACGTCCCAGGCGCGGTCCAGCGTCACGTTCGCGCCTTGATATGAAACCAATCTGCGGCATTGCCCCGCGCCGCGGCCGTCGAGCACCAGCACGGCCATGCCCTGGCAACTGCGTTTGCCCCACTTGGGCGCTTCGGGCAGGACCACCTCCGTCTGGCTCGCGCTCGCGATCTTGCCGAAGTACACTTCGCCGCCCGCGTCGGACGTCATGGCCTCGCGGTCCCAGCCGTGCATGAGCCGGAACTTGTTGTGGTGCAGATACACGTTCTGCGAGAACGGCGAGCCGTCCAGGCAGTTCAATCCGCCGCCCGTGGACATCAGGTCGCCGCCGGCGAGCTCGTTGTTCTCGAAGATCAGCCCGTCCGAACCGGAGATGCAGTACCAGCCCCAGCGTCCGTTGTAGAACGTGTTGCCGGCCACGAGTCCGCCCCGCGTGCGGCTCAGGTACAGCGCGCGGCCGCTGCCGTAGAGATCGCAGCCCGTGATCTCGAGGTTCTCGCCGCCGAGGCGCACCGTGTCGCCGCCGCCCGTGGACCACTTCATCGAGTTGCGGAAGCGTTCGTCCACCTCGGCTTCCTTCAAGTGCCCGCGGTAGGCGTTTGCGCGGACGCGGACGCGGCGCAGGCGGACGTTGCCGGCGTCGGCCTTGTCGCCCTGGTCGCCGGCGAGGATGTGCTGATGGTTGTGAGCGTAGAGCGTCAGGTCCTCAATGGCGAACGAGTTTGTGCCTTTCAGCAGCGCGAAGGGCGGCTTGGGGAAATCCGCCCAGCAGAGGCATGACAACTCCGTCTTCTCCCCGCGCAGGACAGTGAAGCGCGGAATGGCCAGGGCGTCCGACACCTTGTAGCGCCCGCGCGGCAGGAAGACCACTCCGCCGCCCTTCTCTTCGGCCTTCGCCAGCGCCGCCTTGAGCGCCTCCGTGTCGTCCCTGCCGGTGCCTTCGGCGCCGAAATCGCGGACGTTGAACGTCTCCGCAGGCCAGGCCGGCCGCGGCTGGACGGCGATCTTCACGGCCTCCGCCACGCCGCGCGCGCCGCCGCAACCGTTGGCCAGCGAAACCTGGTAGTCGCCCGGCGGGAGATCGTTCGGCAACGCAACCTTCGCGGCATAGCAGTCCGCCTCAGCGGCCAGCCGCAAGGACCCCAGCAGCACCGTTGTGGGCGCAGCCGCCCGTGCCGGCGGGACGCCGGCGCTCCCACCGAGGTTCTTGCCAAAAAGCCTGATCCATCCGCCGGGGCTGGCCGCCGCTCCGGCGTCGCCTTGCGCCCACCAGATAACGGGGCGGTTGAGCGTGCCGGTCACCTGGCCGTTCGGCCCTGTGATCCGGTAGGCGAAGATGCCGGGTTTGAACTCGGGCGGAATGCGGAACTTCAGGGACGTATCGTTCGGCTGGAGGACGTCAACCTTCTGCATCTGAGCGGGCAATGCGCCAGCCTCGCCCGCGGCGTCATCACACCGCCCCACCTCAACCACAGGCTTGTCCCCGAATCCCGCGCCGGTCACGAGCACGGTTTCGCCGGGGTTGATGGGATCGCTGGCCCATACGACCGCCGGCTTGGACGGCGGCTCTGCGGCGGCAGAAGCCAGGGAGAACAGCAAGGCGGCGAGGACGAGTGGACGCGGCATGGTGGGTGCTCCTAATCCCCATTTTAACCACAGAGACACAGAGACACAGAGAAGGATTTGGGATTTCGGATTGTGGATTGCGGATTCTGGAAAAGCCCAAGTCCTGCTGTTCTCTGTGCCTCTGTGTCTCTGTGTCTCTGTGGTGGATGTCGGTTGTCCAATTCCGCGAAATGTGCGACAATCAAGACATGGCCTCGATCTGGTCTAACCGGGACTTAAGCGGCACGCGCGACGCCGTGTTGGTGAACGGTCTGGCGGCGCTTGCAGGCTGTGCCACCGTCGTGCTGGCCATTATCCTGCACCCGAATGACAAAGCCTTCTGCCCGGCGTTGGGCGCGGCCCTCTCCGCCACTGGCGGTCTCCTGGTCTGGTCGCTCACACTGGCTGTGCGGGCGCGGTGGCGGGGCGAGCGCAGCGGTTGGGGCTGGGCGGTCATGGTCTTGGGCGGCCTGGAGACAGTGCTCCTCGGTGGGCTTGCCTGCCTGATCTGGTTTGCGGTCCAGTTCAACATCCCCTGGCAAGAGGCCTGGCAAGAGGCCTGGCAGTGGGCCTCTGAGACAGGCATGATTATGTTCCTGCCCGTGGGCGCGATTGCGTGCCTGGCCGCCGTGCCCGTGACGTGGTGGCGTCTGCGCCGCGCGGCCAGGCAGGACGCAGAGGCGGGCATTGAGGGACGCAGCCACTGGAAGCGCGGCCTAAGCTGGTTCTGTGCCGTTGCCGCGCTGGTCGCCACGCTGCTGCTGCTGCCCGGCCCGCTCTTCTTGTACTGCTGTTGGTGGAAGAGCGAGCACGGGATGGGCGACAATTGGCAAAAACGGGTGGTGGAGAATACGCCTGTTTTCGTCGCCGACCCGGCAGCAGGGGCGCTGACGCTGTCGTCGTTTCCGCCGGCGGTTGGGCTGTACCATTGCGCGCTCGCCAGTGGCCGCGTCTCCAAGCACAGGCTGCTTGCGGAAGTGCATTCAGCCGACCCCTGGAAGCAGTGGTGCGCCTACGAGGGGCTGACACTCGCCGACGTTCAGGCGGCGCTGGCTGTGGCCGACCAGATTGGCCAGGGCGGGACCTCGGGAACGTCGCCGAACCTGCAAATGCA
>JBEKKG010000876.1:0-4906 GCA_050010835.1 Planctomycetota bacterium | reverse complement strand
CGTCCCCGCGTGTGGCTGTTAAAATGAGCTTCCTCGACATTTGGGACTACATTCGCGCTAAAGGCGATCCGCGGCTCCGCCGGCAGGGTTACGCCAGGTCGGGCGTGGGCTTGCTGGAGCGGTATCGGCGCGCAGCCGGGTTCTGGGAACCGCACCTGGAGAACAACCGGCGCGCCCTGCGGGAAATCGGCGCGCATCTCGCCGGCGGGCCTATGCCGGGTGACGGCGGCCCCGGCGCGGCCGGGCCGCAATCCGAAATCCGCAATCCGGAATCGGCCTCCGGCACGCTGCTGGTCCTCGGCGCGGGCCGCTTGCTGGACGTGCCCTGGCAGGAACTGTTTCCGCTTTTCAAGCGCGTGGTGCTGGCCGACGCGGATTCTTGCAGCGCGCCTTATGTCGAGCGGCTCGTGGCCGGTGCGCGCGTTCCCGGAATGCCCAAGCCGCTCGTTGAGGTCGCTGACGTGACGGAATCCGTCGTCAATGCGGCCGCCTGGGCGGAACGTACAATCCGTGCGGCTTCATCCGCCGCTGCCGCAGCGGAGGCCCTGGCCGAGGGCTTTGATCGTGCGGGGGCCGGGCAGCCTGCGTGGGCGAGGACCTACGCGGACGTGCGGCTGGTGATCTCAAGCAACCTGCTGAGCCAGCTTGGCTATTTCCCGCGCCTCCACATCCAGACAGCCTTCGGCAGGCGCTTCAAGCAGCCGCTCAACGAACACGCACGCGCCGCCGCCAGCCTGGAACGTTACTTCAGCCGCGTGCGCGCGCGGCACATCGCCGACATTGCTGCGTTCAGGAAGGCGTGGGCCTACCTCTCCACGGACGTGCAGACGGTTGTCTACTCGCTGCAGCCGGGCGCCGGGACCAGCCTGCTCGCACTGCCAGTCCGGCCGGGCGCGGGCGTCGAGCTGGACGAAAAGGGCAAGCTGAAGTTCGCCTGGCCGGTG
The DNA here is from genome assembly GCA_050010835.1 of Planctomycetota bacterium. GTDB lineage: Bacteria > Planctomycetota > SZUA-567 > H5-PLA8 > H5-PLA8 > JAPLOD01. The sequence goes on along the minus strand of JBEKKG010000876.1, from coordinate 3,962 downwards.
GAAATCCGCGAGCGTAACGACCCGTTGCACGGCCAGCGCGTCAAGGATTTGTGGCCGCGCGGCGCCAGGACGGACCCGCCGCGGCGCTGGGCCTGGCACATCATTCCGCAGGGCAGCGAGAAGGACTACAGCGACCGCGGCTGCGTGCATCTGGTGGAAGCGTGGACCAAAAGGCCGGAATAATGTGAACTGCGGCTCTGTCCCGAATGGCCTGTCACGAATGGCCCCGTGCGGGAACGCGGACTGGAAACGCGGACGTTCGCGGAACACGTGAAGACGCTTTGAACCCTTGGCTTTTGTCTGAGCCGCGCGCGTCAAGAAGGTCTCGTGAACGTCCCTGAAACTCAGGAGAAAGAATTGCGTGCGCGTCCCCAGAACCACAAACGCTGGGATAGCAAATGTACCGCGGGCGTCCCGCCCGCTCGTGGCAGGCTGGCAGGGCGCGAGGACGAAGGCGGGCGGGACGCCCGCGGTACGCTCTGGGCCACGCATTTACTGACATGCACCCGGGGCGCTGTTGAAATGTGCCACGAGCTTGAGAGGGCAGGCGGCCAATGGCGGGAGCGGGCGTACCAAGTGGACTGAGGGCTGGGGGCGAAGCCGCCTGACGGCCGCAAGATGCGTCACAGCCCCTTGAATCTCTGTGTGCCTCTGTGGTGGCCGTTCACTCCAACTACGGCTTGAGCAGGCGGATAAACCCCTCTTGCTCGAAATGATGATCGGTCGTCAAGGCTTCGGTTTCACCATGTTGCTGCATGACCAGGAAACTGACCGCGTCGCACAATGAGTACTCCTTGTCTGGCCGGTGGTCAAGCAAGTCCATCGCAGCGTCATGAAGTTCCCTGTCCACCCAGACGGCTTCCAAGTCGTCCTCGCTCAGAAGCTCGCGCAAGAAGCCGCTCCCCGCGCGGCGCGACAAGCGCCGCGCGGTTATGAGCGCGATAAATTCGGCGAGCACGTAATTGTGGATCAAGAGCGCGGGAGCAGCCTGGAACAGTTCATCGGCTTCTTCGTGCCGCGGTTCCTTGCTGTAGAACAGGGTGAGCAGGCCTGAGGTGTCGAGGAACATCAGTGGCCCTCGACATCGAGGCCGCGCCCGTACTCCTTGGCGAGCTCGGCGTCAATACGGTCATTGTCGGCGGCGTGCGGATCAACCACCTTGCAGATGCCCATGTATTTCCGCAGACGGCGCTTGCGGGCCTTTCGTGACGCAGCCGTTGCGGGGCGCGGCCCAGTCGTGTGCTGGGCCAGGTATTCCACGATCACATCGTCCACGGCACGCCGTTCTACGGCGGCTTTCCTCTCCAGGACGTGGTACAGCTCTTCAGGCAACCGGCAGGAAATCGTAACGTCGCGTACCATGGCGCAGCCTCCCTTTTGCTTCCTGTATATTGTACCCGCTTTCCCGCCGTGCTTCAAGCCCGCTGCGCTGGAGATCGAGGCCCTCGGCGGGCAACTGGAGATCATTGCCCACCTGCCGCGGGCCGACATACGGATTCGGCAATTCAAGGAAGCGTCCTGACGGCCGCAAGAACTTGACAGGAAAACCGCGGGACAGGGCAGCGTTTACGGCCACACCCGCAAACAAACGCGGCCACCCCAACGGGCCCAGTGGTGGTCTGTCACCGTATCTATTGTCACCGTATCTATGCACGCCCTCCCAGAAAAATCTTGATTTTTCCGTAGGCCCTGCCCCTTTTCCTTCCCACCCCCCTGGTAAACTGAGGGTATGACTGGCCATCCAAGAGGAGGGGGATACATGAGCACATCGAAACTCGCCGGAAGACAGGGGGGCCGTGAGGGAACGGCAAAGCAGGCGTCATTATCATCCAGATCGCTGGTGAGAGAAACGCAGCCGCTCTTTGAGCGCATGGAGAAGATCACCGGCTATCCCATCGTGGCGTACTGGAGCGGCCCGCGGGGGCCAATCGGCCAGCGTACTGTCACGTCCATGTCGCGTTTGCTGCAAAACGGCCGCCGGCACCGCCAGGCCGGCCTATTTCTCAGGACCAGCGGCGGGGACTGTGAAGCGGCCCTGCGCCTGCTTCATCTTCTGCGCTGCCATTGCCGGCGGCTCACGGTCTTTCTGCCGTTCATCTGCGCGTCCTCCGGCACGCTTGTGGCCCTGGGCGCCGACGAGATCCTGATGGGGCCAGGCGCCTATCTTACGCCCGTGGACTCCGCGCTGAACCACCCGTTGTGCCCACGCAATCCCCTTTATGAAGACGAAACCGTTTCCATCAGCCAGGACCAGTTCAGGCGCGCACTTAGGCTCTGGCGCGAGGCTGACGGTGACGGCAACCCGTTCGCCGAGCTTTACAAATACATCCATCCGGTCGTCCTTGGGGAGTTGGACCGGGCCGACGCGCTTTCCCTGCGCATCTGCCAGGAGCTTCTCTCTTACCATGTCAGCAACGCGAGAGCCGCCCAAAAGATAGGCAAAGCGCTATGTTTTGGCTTCCCCTCCCACAACTACCCGATAGTTCTGCGGGAAGCCCAGCGCATGGGGCTGAAGGCCAAGCCTCTGCCGGGCGACCTGGACGGCCACCTGAGGGACCTGGACGCTGTTTACTCGCGCTTCGCTACGCACCTCTGCAAGTACCGTGACGAGAACAATTACCATTCAGCCTATGTGCCCTTCGTGCTGGAGCGTATGGGCATGCAGGTCTTTGAGCACCATCAGGCGGAGCGGAAGTACAAGCGCGACCTGAAACGCTGGGACACTTGGGGCGCTGTTGAAGTGTGCCACGAGCTCAAGCTGGCAGACGGCCAGTGGCGGGAGCGGGCGTACCAAGTGGACTGAGGGCGAAATCTTCATTATAACCCTTGACGCATATTACCATCAGGCTATAATATGGGCATGTGGGAAGTAGAATTCGATGACGAGTTTGAGCTGTGGTGGCAGACGCTGGACGAGGACGAGAAAGAGTCTCTCCTGGTTGGCGTGAATCTGCTCCGGAAGTTGGGGCCGCTCCTGGGTCGGCCTTATGCGGACAAGGTGAGCCGCTCCCGCCACTCGAACATGAAAGAGCTGCGGACGCAGCATCGAGGCCGGCCGTTGCGGACTTTTTTCGCATTCGATCCTCGCCGCCGGGCCATTCTCTTGGTCGGCGGCGACAAGACGGGCGACAACCGGTTCTATGAGCGCATGGTTCCACTGGCTGACCGGTTGTACGACGAGCACCTGCAGGAACTCCGCGGAAAGGGGCTGATCTGATGGCACGCAACTTTAGAGAACTCGAAGAAAAGATGTCGCCGGAATCAAGGGCGCGGGCCGAGGCCAGGGCCAAGGAAATGATGGCCGAGATGCTGCTTGCGGAAATCCGCAAGTTCATGGGCTTGACGCAGGAGGAATTGGCCACGGCCTTGGGCGTTACCCAGCCGAGCCTGTCGAAACTGGAGAACCAGGACGACATACAGGTCAGCACGCTGCGCAGGCTGATCGAGGCCCTCGGCGGGCAACTGGAGATCATTGCCCACCTGCCGCGGGCCGACATCCGCATTCGGCAATTCAAGGAAGCGTCGTGACGGCCACGCGTGGTTGAGTAGACGGACAGGGGCGGAAGCGGGCGTACAAAGTGGGCAACGTGGGAATGGTGGGAGCAAGAACGATCCCACTTCTCGGTATATACGTCCAGTTTCGCCGAAGGAGAATTGGCCCAGGGCACCTACCGGGGCCAGGAAGCCGCGCTCGCCCTTGTGCGCCGCATCGCGTACCTTCCGGGCAGCGTGGCGGTCAAAGCGGCGACAAGGGCTTATCTCGATGCTGGCGTTGTGCCGCAATCGAAGCCCGGCGACGCCGCACATCTTGCCTATGCGTCCGTGCACCGCATGGACTACTTGCTCGGGTGCATGTCAGTAAATGTACCGCGGGCGTCCCGCCCGCTCGTGGCAGGCTGGCAGAATCCGAGGGCAAAGGCGGGCGGGACGCCCGCGGTACGCTCTGCCTCGTGCATTTACTG
>JBEKKG010000875.1:0-3571 GCA_050010835.1 Planctomycetota bacterium | reverse complement strand
GACAAGAAGAAGCCTGTGACGAAAGCCGGAGACAGCGCCACGCTTGCAATCACACTGACCGGCTCAAGCCTGCACACGGCCGGCTTCGACACGGAAGGCATCGTGAACACAGTGGCCACTGGCAAGAAAGGGGTTGACCGCAACATTCAGACCGCCATCGTGCTCGGCGGCGTTTCATATTACGCCCAAGCCAAGGCGACTTATGTTCTCAGCAAAGGCACGGGGCAGTTGACGGGCCGGGCGCAGAAGTAGCGTAGCGCGTGGATCGTGGATCGTGGATCGTGGAGCGGGGATCGTGGAGCGGGGAGCGGGGACCGGTGAGCGCGCCCCGAACCCCGAACCCCGCGCCCCGAACCCCGTTTTTTTCGATTTTTCCCTTGACTTCGGTTCGCCACACTCGTATGTATTATAGGGGGATGTTGTTTTGACGAAGGGGTGACCCTGCCCGAATCTGGATTGACGGGAACCGCAGGGGCACAGAGAAGATCAGCAAGAACCCGCTGTGCGCTCGGGGTCCTCTCTGTGGCTGATCGTTAGTTGTAGTTTTACGTGGCTCTTTGACAACTGAATAGGAATAGCAGTGAACTTTCAGGCGGCAGAGCTCTCTGTTGGTTATATCGTTTTTGCGCTGGCATTATATCGTTATAATGAGCCAGTTGAACTCACTTCCTTGGCGAAGCTCTTCAGACGTTACGCAAGAGGTCCGCAAATGCTTTGCAGAAACCGATCAATCGTCCGACAAAACGTTTCAAAAGTTGAGCGCCTTCAGCGCTGCTGCGTCTCTCATAACATCATAACCATTGGGCACTTGCATAAGTCTGACATGCTCGGAAAGAAGCGACAGACCATAGCAACGGCTTTAACTGTTCGTGGGCACCCAGTGCTACTCAGCCATTATCTTCGGCTTGATGACAACGCACCCGATCCGCCCCAAGGCTTGCTGCAAGGCTTGGAACATGGCTGCGCCGTCATAAGTGCCGACGATGGCGCCACCGGAACCGGCGAACTTGGCCGAGGCGCCCACCGCGCGGGCCGCGTCCACCATCTCCACTTGGGCCGCGGGCAGCTTGTAGATGGAGCGGCGCGTGTCGAAGTTCTCGTTCATCAACTGCGCCAGGCGGACCGGATCGTGCGCCAGGATTGCCGTGCGCGCCTGCTCGGCCAGGCCAGCGAACTTCCGCATGGCCTTCACCACAGCCTTCTCACCGCGGTCGAAACGCGCGCGGATGTCGTTGTGGAAGACTTCAGTCGGCTCGCTGACCGCGGCCTTGTAGGCCAGGTACAGGGGCGGCAGCAGCCGCGGATCGAGGCGTTCGTAGACGCCGCAGGCGTAGCCGCTGCGTTCGCACATGCGCTCAGGGGAGAAATCCATGTAGACCAGGCCCTCGTACACTTCCACCACACGGTCCTGGAGTCCGGCGGGGATGTGCAGTTCCTGGGTTTCCACTGCCAGCGCCAGCGAAGGTTGGATTTCCAGGGGAATCCGCACGCCGTAGAAGTCCATGAGGCAGCGCAGCGTGGCCACGATGATCGCTGTGGAGCCGGCCAGCCCGACCTGCCGCGGCACGGTGCTGTGGTAACGCACGGCGAAGTGGCGGCCGTGGAGCTTGAGGCCCTCGCGCTGGCAGTATTCCACGAAGCGCTTGATGGTGCCTTTGACCAGCCGGATGCCGCCGTAGTAGCCGTGCAGTTGCACGTCGCGGGCCAGTTCCTGCACCGAGGCGAAGCGGCTGTGGTCCTGGTCGCTGGGGATGATCTGCACCTCGTCCCACTCGTAGAGCACCACTTCCGCGTGGAAATCGCGCACGATGACCGAGATGGTCTTGCCGTGATAACCGTCGGAAGGGTTGCCCACCAACCCGGCGCGCGCAAAACAGCGTTGGCGAATGATCTGCATGAACTCACTTCCTTCTCACCACAGAGACACAGAGACACAGAGAATGATGAAAAAAACTACGGCTGCCGGCTCTTCATTGTTTCCGTCTTCCCGTTTCCCTTTTCCTTTTTTCTCTGTGTCTCTGTGTCTCTGTGGTGAATCCCGGCTCCCCAAGCAGCTTGCGGATGTGCGCGCGCAGGCCCTCCCCGTAGCGCGGATCGGCCAGCGCGAACTCGCAGAAGGCCTGGAAGTAGCTCTCGAAATTGCCGATGTCGAAACGTTTCTCGCCCTCGGGCAGCCTCATGCCCAGCACTTTGCCGCCCTTGAGGATGAGCGTGCGGATGGCGTCGGTGAGCTGGATTTCGCCGCCTTTGCCGGGCGGCGTCTTGGCCAGCAGGCCGAAGATGTCACCCGTGAAGACATAGCGCGCGGCCACGGCCAGGTTGCTGGGCGCTTCGGCGACGCTGGGCTTCTCGATGATGTCGGCCAACTGGAAAACTTCGGAGCCGTGGGCGCGCGGCCTGGCGATGCCGTACTGCACCACGTCCGCGCGGGGCACTTCCTCGAAGGCGATGATACAGTCGGCGCGCGCGCGCTCGAACTCCTCCGCCATCCGCGCCACGATCCGCGATTGCGCGTTCATGCCGATGATCGAGTCGCCCAGGGCCACGACAAAGGCTTGCGCGCCCACCAGCGGGCGGGCGCACAGCACCGCGTGGCCCAGCCCAAGCTGCTTGCGCTGGCGCGTGTAGAAATAGTCCAGCCCCATGCGCTCGAACTCCAGCTCTTCCAGCAGTTCCTCCTTGCCAGTCTCGCGCAGGAAGTCAATCAGCTCCACGTTGACATCGAAATGGTTCTCGATGGACGTCTTGCCCGCGCCGGTGACAAAGAGCAGCCGCTTGATCCCGGAGCGCGCCAGTTCCTCCACGACGTACTGCACCACCGGCTTGCGGCCGACGGGCAGCATCTCCTTGGGCTGGCTCTTGGTGGAGGGCAGCAGCCTGGTTCCCTGTCCGGCCACGGGTACGACAGCGAGATCAATCATGTGTTGGCCCCAACCTGCGAGTAGACTTCCGACAACGGGTCAATCCGATGGCGGCATATCGGCGTTGGACGAGTACGGGAACTCCGGCTCCGTGTCCCAACCCACCGCCATGTCCGGCGCCGGGCGGGTGTAGCCACAGGCGCGCAACACATACTTCACCATCGTGTTGCTGTTCTGCGCCGGCTTGTAAGCCGGGCCGCCCAGTCCCACGTTCGCTTTCCCCGAGCCTCCGGTGCCGGGGTCGCCGGGTTTGGCGAACTTGGCCCCGTACTTCCGTATCTGCGCCTCGATGGCGCCGCAGTCACAGGGGATCTCCTCGTCCACCTTGACAACGACAGGGCGGCCTTTGCTGTCAACTTCGCGTGCCACACGGCCCGGGATGATGTAGATGCCGTAAGCGTCGTAACCGGTTCCTGGGAATTCCCCCCACCCGACGCGGTACTGGGCGGCGTTGGCATCGAAGTGGGTGGAGCGCAGCTCGCCGTGGAACCACTGCCCCTGCTCATTGCGCCATTCGAGCAGACAATGCACGGAGTTCTCATGCTCCCGAAACCACTGGCGCCACTGAGCGAACGGCGGAACTGGGAGCGGCGGCACGAAGACGCGATAGCGTTGCGCCACGTCCGTCGTCACGCCTACCAGGCGTACTT